>JBIIDD010000113.1:0-4845 GCA_044238565.1 Candidatus Nanopelagicales bacterium | reverse complement strand
TTCTCGTCGCCGATGACAACGGTGTGCCCGGCGTTGTTGCCGCCCTGGTAGCGCACGACGTAGTCGACGCGCCCACCGAGCAGATCGGTGGCCTTGCCCTTGCCCTCATCGCCCCACTGGGCGCCCAGAAGCACGACGGCGGGCATGCGGATCACCTCGAGACACGCGGGGGAAAGCCCCCCTGGGCCCACGATGGGCCCGAAGAAGATTAGCGGTTCTGGCCCCGGTCGGTCACATCCCCGCGCTCTGCCTCACGCCGGCGCAGGTCAGCGACGTAGGCCTCCCAGGCCTGGGCATCGGGGTCGACGACCGCCTCGGTCTGCTGAGCGGTCTCGGTGCCCTCCGCCTCGGCGCGGTAGGCCTCCACGCGCGAGCGGTAGCGATCGGTGAACCAGCGCGTGAGGTTGCCGTGCTTGCGATAGCGATTCCATATGACGATGGCGAAGAGGCCGATGATCGGCCACTGGAAGGTGTAGGCCCACGACCGCTGGATGCCCTCCTGCGCTCGACCGTACTGATTGAACGTTGCGTAGGCGCAGAAGACCAGCACGATCACGAGGGGCAGGTGCAGCGTGAGGATGTCCTTCCATCGACGACTCATGACACCGGCACCTCCTCCCGCACGGGCTCAGCGTTCGCGGCTGCACGCGTGCGACCGCGCACGAGTGCAAGGAGTGCAAGGCAGGCGAGGCCGACCGCACCGGCGAGTGCGATCTGGGCGCCGGTCTCCACCGGGTCCGAGCGCGATGCCAGCCACAGCGCCGCAGGCCACAGCACCGCGGCGAGGATGAGTGCCGGCGTGCCGCGCGGCCCCAACACGGCAAGGGCGAAGGCCCACCCGACCGCGACGAGCACCAGCGATGCGAGCACAGCGGCGACCCCGATGCCGAGAAGTCCCGAGGGCACCACGGCGGCCACGACGTAGGTGACGACCGCAAGACCGACCGCGAAGGGCTCGGGGTAGCCGGCCGTGAGGCGCACCAGCCACGCGGGACCTGGCGCGGCGGGTCGGTCACGCCGCCCCTGGCGGGCTGCGCCAGCCCACACGAGCACCAGCGGGACAGCGAGGCCCAGAAGGGCGAGCGCTCCCGCGGTGATGCGATCGCCCGCGATAGCGCCAGCGGGAGGAGCTGTGCGGGAGAGGGCGACGGAGATGCCGAGGGCGATGCCCATGAGGAGGACCTCGTACGACGCGAAGCGCACGAGCGTGCTGCGATCACCCGTGGGTACGACGTACCGCCGTTGGTGCCAGCCGAAGACGATCAGCGCCGCAAGCAGGGTTGCCTTGGCGAGGATGAGCGTGCCGTACGGGGTCGTGATGAGCGATGCCACGCCATCGACGCGCAGCGACGCATTGAGTAGGCCACTCTCCGCGAGCACGATGACGCACACCAACGCGAGCGTGCTGAAGCGGCGGATAGCGGTCGCCGCATCGTCGGGGTAGCGCATGACATGCGAGCACACCGCGATGAGGCCGCCCACCCATATGCCGACAGCGAGGAGATGGATGGCCAGTGAGATGGAAGCGGACGTGTGGCCAGAGTGCAGACCCGAGTGCCCCATCAGACCGGTGAGGCCGGCTGCCGTCGCTGCGAGCCCGAGCACGATGGCAGCGGTGACCCGGCCGAGGATGGCCCACGCCAGCAGGGCGACGAGGGAGACCAGCACGATCTGCGCGATGAGGATCTGGCCGAGTTGAGTCTGCGTGAGCAACGCCATGACGATCTGCGGGTCGAAGGAGTCGGACAGGGGCCGGCCGAGCAACTCGGAAACGGTGAGCGGCACCTGCGCGAGAAGGGCCACGAGCCAGGCCAGAGCCGCGAGCGAGGCGAGGCGGATCAGCCGGTGGTCAAGACGTGGAAGCAGGAGCCCGCCGACCACGACGAAGCCGAGCACGATGGACGCGGCCACGTCGCGCACCCAGCGATCGAGGGGCAGCGACCACAGGGTCTGCCATGGGACGACGGGCAGGCCCTCGACGGTGGTCTGCGAGAGCGCACCGAGCGTCGCGAGGATTAGCAGGAGGACCGGGACGCCGGCGAGTAAGCCCACGCTCACGCGGGCACCGGTGGATAGGCGCGCGTGGGTCACGGGGAAGAGGCGCTGGGCGAAGCTGAGCCTGACGGTGACGCCGACGGGCTCGGCGCATCCGGGTTGTAGAGGGTGAACTCACCGAAGTTGGCGGGGGTGGTGTTGGGGCTCTCCTTGAGGAACGTCGTGCAGATCACAGCCAGCAGGATGCTCGCGCACACCCACACCATCCAGTAGCCGACGAGCTTGGCCTGGAAGGGATTCTCCGTCGACACCAAGCCCGCACGCGTGCGGTTGATGATGGCCAGGAGCAGGAATGCCACCAGCAGCAGGTGAATGAAGGTGGCTGCCGTGAGGAGGAACACCGCGGAGGCGTACGCCCCGTTGCCCGGGCCGAAGGGGAAGGTGGTGATCTGCCACCACTGCATCACGAGCGCACCGATGACGACGATGAGCGAGATGACGCTGGCCGCAACCAATCCACCACGATGCCCGGAGCGCAGACTGCGGATGCCGAGCCACAGGATGACGGTGGCGATGACGGAAAGGCCGAGGATCGACCAGAAGGGCCAGTCGGGCGCCCACGGCAGGGGCGAACGGCTCTTGAGCAGGTCGTTGTTGCCGAAGGTCTGCTGATTGGGGGCCCAGCCATTGTTGACGTTGAGCGACCACAGATAGCAGTAGCTGATGATCAGCGCCATCGTGCCCGTGAAGTCGGCGACCATGAGGAAGATGAGCCCGAGCCGATTGCGGCGAGCGACGACGGCGACCGTCTCGCCGGTCGTGGGCGACAGCAGGGGTGCGCTCATGACGGGGCACCCACCTTCTCGTCGTACTGCTTCTCCAACGTCTTCGGATCAAGCGGATCGGGTACGCCGTAGTCGTAGGGCAGCTTGGTGACCACCGGCAGGACGGGGAAGTTCTCCAGCGGCACGGGGGTCTGGGTCTGCCAGTCGAGTGTCTGCGCGTGCCACGGGTTGGACGAGGCAACCTCGCCGCTGCGCCACGACGAGATGATCGCGGCAAGGAAGATGAGCATGCCGATGCCGATGATGTAGGCACCGATCGTCGATATCCAGTTGGAGATGTCGAACATGTTGTCGAACTGGAGCACGCGACGCGGCTGGCCTTGGAGGCCGGCCACGAACATCGACATGAAGGTGATCTGGAATCCGGCGAAGGCCGTCCAGAAACCGATCGACCCGGTCCGCTCGTCGAGGTAGCGGCCCGTCATCTTGGGGAAGTAGTAGGCGATCCCGCCCATGGCGCCGAAGAGTCCCGCGCCCATGAGCATGTAGTGGAAGTGCGCGGTGACGAACATATTGCCGTGGAAGTACTGGTCGGCGGGCACGTCGGAGAGGTAGACGCCGGTGACGCCGCCGATCATCTTGTTGAAGATGACCGCGAAGACCGCCATCATCGGCAGCCGGCTCCAGAAGGTGCCGCGCCACATCGTGCCGATGACGACGAGCACGAGGAATCCGACGGGGATCGAGATCATCTCCGTGGAGAGCATGAAGGGGTAGTTGGCCTGCGGTGCCCAGCCCGTCATGTACATGTGGTGGGCCCACACCAGGCCGCTGAGGCCCACGACGCCGACGATGCCGGCGATGGCCATGTAGTAGCTGAAGAGCGGCTTGCGCATGAAGACGGGAATGATCTCCATCATCACGGCGATGCTCGGAATGAGAATGACGTAGACCTCGGGGTGGCCGAGCAGCCAGAAGAGGTTCTGGTAGAGCCAGACGCTGCCACCCTCGATGGGGTTGAAGAACGACGTGTTGATGAGTCGATCGGTCATCGAGAGGATCTGCGAGTACATGTAGAAGGGGAAGGCGTAGAGCCCCATCGCGGCCGCGGCGAACGCACCGTAGATGAGGATCGGCGTACGCGACCAGGTCATGCCCTTGGCGCGCATGGTGAGCACCGTCGTCATGATGTTGACGCTCGCCAGGGCCGTGGACACAGCGAAGACGATGATCGTCGTCTGGTAGCCGATCATTCCCGGCCCGGCCTGGGCGTTGAGGGGCTGGTAGACGCTCCAGCCATCGCGGATGCCGCCGACGAGCAGGGAGAGGATGAGTGGGGGCACCGCGCACACGAGCAGCCAGATGCTCAGGGCATTGAGCCGTGGGAACGCCATGTCACGAGCGCCGCACATGAGGGGCACGATGAAGTTGCCGACCGGTCCGGAGACGACCACGATCATCGCGATGATCATCGCGATGCCGTGTGTGCCGACGAGGGAGTTGTAGAAGTCCGGGTTGAAGACCTCCATCCACGTGATGCCGAGCTCAGTGCGGATGAGCATCGCGAGGAGGCCGCCGAAGCCCAGGATGATCATGGCGACGATGAGGTACTGGATGCCCACGACCTTGTGATCGGTCGTGAAGCGCCAGTAGCGGAACTTGCCCTGGTCCTTGCCCGCCATGAACTCCGCGTCAGCGTGGGTGAGATCGCGACCGAAGAGCCAGCGAATAGGCCCGGTGAAGGCGCCCATGCCACCCATGAAGCCGACGACCCAGCCGACCATCATGGCCCAGAAGACCGGGCCCGCCGCGGCGTTGGCGAAGTTGGCGGTGAGGGCCCCCGCGGGGAACTGCAGGCTCATGAGGTAGCCGAAGATCAGCGCGAGGACCACGCCGCCGATGAGCCCCGTGAAGAAATTGAGGTGGCGCATGATGCCGCCCGGCTTGCCATGCTGCTTCGGCTGCGGGACCTCGACCTGATGGACCGTTGCGGTGCTCATCGCGTCCTCCCCGCGCCATTTTCGCGCATGAACGACTCAAAGGTCTGCGCTGGCATCACGTCGAT
>JBIIDD010000112.1:0-4849 GCA_044238565.1 Candidatus Nanopelagicales bacterium | reverse complement strand
GCAGCCTGGATCGGCGTGGGCTCCTCGTAGCCGAGGGCGGCCAGTGCGGACTGGATCTCACCCCTCAGTCCCAGGGAAGTGAAGTCGAGACTCGGGGTATCCATGGGCGGACGCTACCGCGCCCGGGCTCCCATCCGTCCCGGCACGGTGTCAGGCAGCTGCGGATTCGGGCACGTGGACCAACTCCCCCGATCGCGTCCGGGCAAGGACCCCTATCGTGTCGATGCCGAGAGCGACGGAGACGAGACCGAGGGCGCGCGTCCACCTGCGGTCGACATCGCTGATCGCTGAGGAGCCGAGCCGATGTGCCACGACTCCGAGGCGCTGCACGCTGCTCTCCCCTATGCAGTCGTGGACGTCGGAGTCATCTCGATAGTCGCAGTAGCCGCAGCAGTCGTTGTATGGGGCGGCCTCGTTCACGGCGGCATCGAGCTGAGCGATGACGTTGGCGAGCACGCCCAGGCACATCTCCTCCTCGGGGGCGGGAGGGCCGTCGGGGATCACGACCACGACGTGTTCGGGGGTGTCGCGCAACTCGGCGACGATGACGACCGCGCCCTCGCGTCGATCCTCCACGGGGAGGTGGTCGGCGGCGAAGAGGAGCGGATTGCGCCGGGCTTCGGCCTGGAGTTGATCCGTCGATAGATGCGACCAGCGGCGTCTGTAGGCGCCGGGGTCGTCGAAGGGGAGTCTCTTCATGCGGCGAGCATGAATGCGTCTGCCTGTGGATGGCATCAGCGCTCCACAGGCACGGCGTGCTAAGTGGATGCCAGACTGATGCGATGCGCGACGGGCCGCCGCGAGAACTTCTCGCGCAGATCATCGAGCTGGGCGCGCCGGCCCAACGCGTCGAAGCCCTGCGGCTGTCAGACATCCTGCATCGTGCCCCGGATGATGCGGACGCCCTCGAGGCAGCCCGCCACCTAGGCGACGCCTATCTGAACGACCCGCACCTGGAGCGTGGCTAGACTCTCGAGAGAGGAGGGGCGATGAAACCACTGATGATCTTCGATGGCGACTGCGCCTTCTGCACGACCTCTGCCAACTTCATGCGTCGATGGATCCGTCCACGCTGCGACATCGACCCCTGGCAGCGTACGGACATCGAGGCTTTCGGCCTGACGCCGGAGGACTGCTCGACGGCTGTGCAATTCGTGACCGCTGATCGTCGCGTCTACTCCGGTAGTCGAGCTGTGATGCAGATGCTCCGCAATGCTCCCCCGCCATGGCCTGCCGTCGGTGCGATCGGGGATGCGCCGGGAGTCGCGTGGGTGGCCGATCGGGTCTACCGCTGGATCGCGGTCAACCGGCACCGCCTGCCAGGGGGCACCCCGGCCTGCGCTGCTGCCTAGCCGTCGGACAGAGACAGACCGGCATCCCGGTCGTGGTCACACCGAGGGTCGCCTCTAGGGTCCTGTCACCGACCTAGGGAGGACTCATGATCACCCGTACGCTCGTCCTGGCCGCATCCGCTGGCTTGACAGCGACCGCTATCGCGACCGCGCCCCCTGCGGCTGCCGCACCCGGCGACTGGGATCTGGTGGTCACGCAGGACGCACCCGTGCTCGTGGACAGCATCGTCATCGACGGCGTGCTGATCGAGCGCATATTCGAAGCGGTGCTCCGCGACAAGGACGGCCGCAAGATCGGCATGCTCTTCGGCTCGCATCGCAGCGTCGATGCCAAGGACCGTCCCGGAGTCGACGTGCGCTACCGCACGCTCGTCTTCGAATTCGCCGATGGCCAGGTCATCGCCGAGGGTGTGAGCAGGTATACATCCTCCGGACCCTTCCTCAAGCCTGGAAAGCGCACCACGATCGCCATCACGGGCGGCACGGGTGCCTATGTCGGAGTTCGTGGCGAGTTGAAGACCGTGCACCTCGGCAAGGGCGGACATCGCCAGATGCTCAACTTCGTCGACTGATTCGGGAGTTCAGTCCAGGGCGCCGATGACGTTCTGGTCCCAGTCGATGATCGAGCCGGTGACGACACCGGAGCGGTCAGACAGCAGGAAGACGATGAAGTCCGCGATCTCGTCGGGCTGTCCGAGTTTGCCCATGGGCATTTTTGCCGCTGCCTCTTCGTACCAGCCATCGGTCGCACCGTGCGCCCTACGCTGGATTGCGTCCTCACCCTCGGTGATGGTCCAGCCGATATTGAGGCCGTTGATCCTGATGCGGTCGAAGCGGTGCGCATGCGCTGCGTTCTTGGTGACGTGCGCCAGTCCACCCTTGCTTGCGACATAGGCGGCGAGAATCGTCTGGCCCACATGCATCGAGGTCGACAGGATATTGACGATGCTCCCAGGTGTGCCCCGCGACAGCATGTCCTTGACGGCAGCCTGCATGGTGAAGAAGGGTGCCCGCAGGTTGACGGCGACATGCCAATCGAAGAATTCCGGAGTCGTCTCCAGGAGGGTCCCTCGATCGACGACAGCGGCGGCATTGACGAGACAGTCGATGCGGCCGAATTCCGCGATGGTGCGATCGACGGATGCGATCGCCTGATCGACCTCTGCGACATCCGCTTGGACGTAGCGAGCGTCAGCCCCCGCGGCTCGGATGCGCTCCAACGTGGCTTCGGCCGTCTCGGGTCTACGCCCGGTGATGACGACGCCGGACGCGCCAGCAGCGGCGGCTGCGATCGCTGTCGCCGCGCCGACACCCGTGGTGCCCCCGCTTACCAGCACGACCTGATCAGCCAGAAGCTGATCGAATCCCACGTCAGCCCTCACCCGCTGAGTCGGACTCGGTGTCGGCGGGCTGCTCCACGTGGCCGCACGTGATGCAGACGCGGCGCTCATCATTCATGCGATAGAGGTGCCCGAGCGCTGAGCATCCGGGATTACCTTCGAGACTCACGGACATGCCGCCATCCTGGCATGTGCCAGTGCGAGTGCATGACGTTCGCCTACCCTTCGCTCATGACCGCAGCCCGTCGCACCGTCCTGGCCGCAATCGTGGCCCTGAGTTTCGCCCTGGTGGGTGTGCCGACTGCGCATGCTGCTGTCGTCCCGGTCGATCCCGGGCCCAGCGTCGCGGGCAAACCTGTCTGGGGAACGACCCAGAACCTCCCGCCGATGATGGGCACCGGCATGTACTTTGCCGGGCCGCAGAATGCTCAGGCGATCGAGGAGTACTACGACTCGGGCCAGGCACGACGCGACCAGCAGTCAATCGCTCAGGCGGCCCGCGAATGGATCTACGCGTGGGTCGACGACAAATGTGGCGGCAAGCCGAAGTCCTGCGATGCCACGGTGGTCTTCGACGTCGATGAGACGCTGCTGAGCAACTACGAGTTCTACAAGGGCACGGGCTTCACGTTCGATCAGGCGGCCTGGAACGCCTTCAATGAGGCGTGCCAGAACTCTGCCATCGGTCCCTCCCGCAATCTCTATCGCACGCTCATTCGGGATGGCTTCAGCGTCGTTCTCTTGACGGGTCGCGCTGAGGCCGATAGGTCCTGGACGGCAGCGTGCCTGCGGAAGAGAGGCATCAGCGGCTGGCATGAACTCATCCTGCGCACGCCAGCGGAAGCATCTCTGAGCGCCGACGACTTCAAGTCGCAGCGGCGTTCAGACCTGCAGCGCGAGGGACACCGCATCGTCGCGAGCATCGGCGATCAGGTCAGCGACATGTCGAAGGGGCATCTCAAGTCCGGCTTCCTACTCCCCAACCTCATGTACTTCATCCCTTAGCGATCGGTCTTGTCCACACGGGTGCACAGGCGAGGTCGCGGATCTAGCCGACCTGGTTGACGGTGACGATCATCGAGGGAATCGCGGGTCCGTATGGGGTAGCGGTGTCATCTTCGTAGAGGATCCGCGCGTTGGCATCGAGACTTGCCCACATCAGTGTCGCGTGTTGACCGGCTCCTAGGCTGGCGAAGAAGTTCCAGGCGGCGACCTGCTTGGCGCCGCCTCCGATGAGGACGAGAGCGGTATTGCTGTCGGGTACGTCGGCGCCATTGACACGCAGCCAGAGATAGACGGTGTCCGTGCCGGAGTCGGTCTTGGCAACCTGCGCGGAGAAGGCGATGTTGTAGATCCCTGTGTCGTCCACCGTGATGTCCGTGCTGTTGACCACGGACACACCGCTACTCAGGTCGGTCGTGCGAAGCAGGATCGCCACGGGATTGCCCGGCGACGTATTCGTCTGCGTCAGCAGGTCGAGGAAGCTTCCGTAGGCACCGAAACCACCGGCGGGGCCAACCGGGCCGGGATCGCCCTGAGGACCGGGGGGACCTGTCGGTCCGGGGTTGCCCTGTGGGCCTGTTGCCCCGGGGTTGCCCTGTGGGCCTGTCGGACCGACTGCTCCGGGAGACCCCGACGGCCCGCGAGCGCCTGGCGCCCCGTCAGCGCCGGGAGGACCCTGCGGGCCAGCAGCTCCTTGCGGACCTGTCGGCCCGATGGGGCCGGCAACCGACCAGATGAGCGTGCGCTCGCTCGCGAAGCAGAGGCGCGTCGTACGCGGAATCCGCATCTCGCCCGTCGCACGATCGACGCATGCCCGGATGACGGAGTCTGCTCGGCCTTGCTCTGCTGCCTGCGATGAAGTCGCCACAGTGCCGAGGCCGATGAGTGTCGCTGTGACAACGAATCCCATGCCCACAGCCAGTGCGCGCGCGGGTCCCGATGTCATCACTCCAGTGTGAGTGGGCAGCACCTCGGTGACCCGGCTGTGCGAGTCAGCAATCGGTCACTCGTCGGTCACGCGACACCCTGGTCTCGCGAGAAACTGGGTATCCACGTACTAGTGGATGAAGTACATCGTGTTGGGCACGAGGAACCCGCGCCTGAGGTGACCGTATGACATGTCGCTCACCTGGTCGCCGACGCTGGCGACGATGG
>JBIIDD010000111.1:0-4859 GCA_044238565.1 Candidatus Nanopelagicales bacterium | reverse complement strand
TGCCGAGCAAGCGCGTGACCACGCCTACGCGCCGTACAGTCGACATCCGGTGGGTGCCGCAGCCCTCACCACATCAGGACGCATCGTCTCCGGGTGCAATGTCGAGAACGCGTCGCTCGGCATCACGTTGTGCGCGGAGTGCGGCCTCGTGAGCGAGTTGGTGCGCACGAGCCCGCCGGGCGACCGCGAGCGACTCGTCGCCTTCGCGTGCGTCGGTCCGAATCCCGGCCCGCTCCTGCCATGTGGACGATGCCGGCAACTGCTGCACGAGCACGGCGGTGCCGCCATTCTCATCGACCATGCCGACGGTCCCGTGCCCCTAGGCGCGCTCATCCCCGACGCGTTCGGTCCCGATGACATCCCGGGGCACACCCGGTGAGCGAAGGCGCTCTCGGCGTCATCGCCGGCACGGGTTTCTACGCACTCGACGCGCTCACGGACGCGCGAGAGCTCGTCGTCGACACCGGGTACGGCGCCGCTCGAATCACAGTTGGCGTGATGCACGGGCGCGCGACGTGCTTCGTCTCCCGTCATGGAGTCGACCACTCGGTGCCTCCGCACATGGTCAACTACCGGGCCATCATGCAGGCGCTGATCGACTCGGGCGTCTCGGAGATCCTCGCCATCAACGTCGTGGGCGGCATCGGTCACGCAGCCGGTGACCTCGTCGTCGTCGACGACTTCATCGACTTCACCAAGCTGCGACCGGTTACCTTCTTCGACGGCTCGACTCCCGAGGGCGTCGTGCACGTGGACATGGGGGATCCCTACGACCCGCACCTGAGGGCGACATGGCTGCGGGCCGCGAGCGAACTGGGCATCGGTGTCACGCCCACGGGTGTCTACGGCGCCTTCGAAGGGCCTCGATTCGAGACGAAGGCTGAGATCCGCATGGCCCGCGCCGCGGGCGTCACGGTCGTCGGCATGACCGGTGTCCCTGAGGTTGTCCTGGCGGCCGAGCGCGGGGTCCCCTACGCGAGCCTGTGCCTGGTCGCTAACCCCGCGGCCGGACTGAGCCCTGACCCGATCACCATCGAGGAGGTCACCGCGGTCGTTGCCGCGGGTGCCGAGACGGTGACGGCGATCCTCGGGCGAGCGGCGGCGATCCTCGCGGGGGCGCAGTGAGCGTCGATCTCCTCATCCGCGGGGCGCGCTACGCGCTCATGTGCGATGACGCCGGCAGCATCGCGGAGCACGCTGACATCGCCATCGACGGCGGTCGCATCGTGAGCATCGGCGAGGTCGGCGTAGACGCTCACACGGTGATCGATGCCAGCGGCCTGCTCGTCATGCCAGGACTCGTCAATCTGCATACGCATCTGGCCATGACGCTCCTGCGCGGCATTGCCGAAGGGGTCGATCTCCAGGGATTCCTCGAGCGCGTGTGGGCGGAGGAGGCACGCATCATGGACCCCGCCGGTGTCTACGCTGGCACGCGACTGGGTGCCCTCGAGGCAGTCCTGGGCGGCACCACGACGGCGCTCGACATGTACTTCCACCCCGTCGAGGCTCATCGAGCGGCGGTCGATGTCGGCCTGCGCCACGTGACGGGCCCGGTCTTCTTCTCCTTCCCTGGTCCCGACCACCTGGAGTGGGACGAGCGCATGCTGCTGGCGCGTGACTGGCCGCAGACGCTGCAATCACTCGGGGGCCCGCATGTGCCTCCTGCGCTCATGCCCCACGCGGCGTTCACCGTGGGCGTGGAGCACCTCGCGCAGATCGCCGATCTTGCCCGCGAGCAGGGCGCACTGGTCCACACCCACGCTTCCGAGAACGATCGTGAGAACGACGACACGATCAAGGCCACCGGCCTGCGCCCGGTGCCCGCCCTGGATGCGGCGGGTGTCTTGGCGCTTGCTCCGGTCCTGGGCCACGGAGTGAGGCTCGACTCCCACGACCGGGATCGCGTCGCTGCGACAGGCACGGCCGTCGCCCACTGCCCCGGCTCCAACCTCAAGCTCGCGAGCGGTGCCGCCGACATCGTGGGCTATCGGGATCAGGGCATCCGCGTCGGAATCGGCACCGACGGCTGCTCGTCGAGCAACGACCTCGACATGTTCGCCGCCATGCGTCTCGCCGCCAATCTCGCGCGCCTAGTGCGAGATGACCCGGCCGCTCTATCGGCGCACGACGTCGTGCGCGCCGCGACGCTCGAGGGTGCTCGAGCCCTCGGTCTCGGAGACCGGATCGGCACCATCGAGGTCGGCAAGGAGGCCGACCTCATTGCCCTCGACCTGAGGGCCCCCCACCTCGTGCCCGTCCACGATCCCTACACGTCCGTCGTCTTCAGTGCGGGCCGCTCCGATGTGCGACACGTCCTCGTCGCCGGCACGCCCGTGGTTATCGATCGGCAGCCGACGCGCGTCGAAGCCGATGACGTGATGGCAGCGGCGCTCCGCGTCGTCGAGGCGACATGAGCGATCTCAACAGCCTGAGCGCCCAGGAGGTGATCACTGCACTTGGCCTTGAATACCTCGAAGGAGAAGGCGTGTGGATCTCACTCCTCTGGCGCACTGATCACGGCAATGCGATCTACGGGCTTCTCACCCCGGATGACTTCAGTGCCTTGCACGTGCTCGATGAGGACGAGATGTGGGTGCATGTCGCAGGGTCACCCGTGGAGATGCTCGTGCTGCATCCCGACGGCCATCACTCCGAGCACGTCCTCGGCACGGATCTCGACCTCGGGCAGGAGCCTGCTGTCCTCGTGCCCGCCCAGGCCTGGCAGGGATCACGTCCGCGGGGAGACTGGAGCCTGGTCGTGTGCTCCCTTGCCCCGCCGTTCAGCGGGTTCACCCTCGCCGCCGATGACACCGATCTCTCCGCGTGGCCCGAAGCCGCGGTGATAGCACGCGGACTCATCCGCTCGGGGGACGTGGCATGACGCGCCGAGTAGCACTGGTGACCGGGGCGCGCGGCGGTCTCGGTCAGGCGCTGATCCGCCGTCTACGCGAGGCGGAGTACGACGTCATCGCGCACAGTCGCGGAGCTGTGCAGGGTGCGGATGCGGATGTGCGCTGGCTTGATGGCGATCTCTCGGACCCGGTGGTCGCGCAGCGCGTAGCCCACCAAGCCGGTCGCATCGACCTGCTTGTCAACAATGCCGCGGATCAGTCCCTCGGCGCACTCGACGTCCTCACGGCGCAGGATTGGGCGGCGATGATCGGTGCGACGCTGATGTCTGCGGTCAATCTCGCACAGGCCGCGCACGCCACCATGGGACCCGGCGCTTCGATCATCAACATCTCGTCGGTCGAGGCGACGTCGCCATTCCCCCGCCACGCTCATTACGCCGCGGCGAAGGCTGCACTGGAGTCGTTCACTCGGTCGGCGGCGATGGAGTGGGGAGCTGCGGGTGTCAGGGTCAATGCTGTCGCCCCGGGACTGATCGACCGACCCGGACTCGACCGCGACTGGCCTGAGGGTGTGTCGTGGTGGGGGGAGACGTGCCCCCTGGGTCGGCCCGTCACGCCCGACGAGGTCGCTGACGCCGTCCTCTTCCTCGCTGACGCTTCGGGGGTCTCGGGTGTCGTACTCCCCGTAGACGGCGGCTGGGGCGCGAACGTACAACTCGGATGACGTTCACCGCCTGGACGCCACTCGCGTCACATGCGTTTCTCCTGCTCCGTCGAGGGTCACGGGTGGATCACGCCAGGACCTCCGCCCCTGGAATTCCCCGCGCCGCCGACTAGGGTTCATGCATCGCTCAAGACCCATCGTGAGCGGCGTAGTCCTGCTACGTGCGGATGGGATGACCACGACGAAAGGGCATGTGCATGCATCGCAAGTGGGGTTTGGCAGCCGCGGCTGCCGCCGCTGCGCTCGTCCTCGCCGCCTGTGGCGGCGGCGGAGGGAGCAGTAGCAGTGAGTCGGCGAGCAGTGCTGGTGGCGGCGGCGAGGGCGACTGCCCCGGCGCTGATGCCTTCTGCATCGGTCTCGTGACCGACACCGGCAAGGTCGACGACAAGTCGTTCAATCAGTCTGCATGGGAGGGCGCCCTCGAGGCTGCCCAGGCGTCCGGCGGTTACGCCAAGTACATCGAGACAGTGGATCCCAAGGACTACGAGACCAACATCAGCCAGTTCGTCTCGGGCGGCTACGACGTCATCGTCACCGTGGGCTTCCTCATGGGCGAGGCGACTGTCGCTGCAGCGAAGGCCAACACGGGTACGCAGTTCATCGGTGTTGACCAGTTCCAGGCGGAGACGATCCCCAATCTCACGGGCCTGGTCTTCCCCGAGGACAAGGCGGGCTATGCCGCTGGCTACCTCGCGGGCCTCATGACCAAGACCAACAAGATCGGCGCTGTCCTCGGCACCGACACGGTCCCGCCGGTCAAGCTCTTCGGTGAGGGCTACAAGGCGGGCGCCATCGCGGCAAACCCGAGCGTCGAAGTCACACTCGTCTACCACGAGCCGGCGAATGCCTTCACCGATCCCGAGTGGGGCGCGGCTGAGGCCACGAAGCAGCTCGAGCAGGGCAACGACATCATCTTCGGTGCGGGTGGTCTCACCGGCAACGGCGCTCTCATCCAGATCGCCAAGGCTCCCGGTGCGGGCGAGACGATCTTCTGCATCGGCGTCGACACCGACCAGTTCTTCACGGTGCCCGAGGCTGCCAAGTGCCTCCTCACCTCCGCGGAGAAGAAGCTGACCCTCGGCACGAAGGACCTCGTCCTGATGGCCAAGGACGGCAAGGCCCCCGGTGGCAACTACGTCGGCCTGACCGGCCTTGCGCCGTTCCACGACACCGCGGCTGCTGTGCCCGAGGACGTCAAGGCCAGGGTGGCTGAGGTCATCGCCGGCCTCGACGCTGGCACGATCATGACGAATGTCACGCTCGGCTGATCATCTGGGCTG
>JBIIDD010000110.1:0-4876 GCA_044238565.1 Candidatus Nanopelagicales bacterium | reverse complement strand
ACGAGGTGTCCGCGCAGGCGCTTCGCCAGCAGCTCGGCCCTCCAGCGCTGATCGTTGACGTCTCGGATGAGCGCGTATTCGATGCTCACCCGCCGCCGGGTGACGTCGGCGTAGTGCCATGCGGCATCAAGGACCTCGGACAACGGGTAGCGCGTGTTGATGGGCACAAGGGTGTCTCGCAACTCGTCATCGGGCGCGTGCAGCGATACGGCGAGTCGCAACGGCAGGCCCTCGGTGGCGAGTTCGCGCATCCGAGGGACCAGACCCACGGTGGACACCGTGATCCCACGGGCCGACATGCCGAGGCCTTCGGGCACGGGATCGACCATGCGATGGATAGCCCCCATGAGCGCCTTGTAGTTGGCGAGGGGCTCGCCCATGCCCATGAAGACGACATTGCTCACGCGGTCGCGGCTGCCAGGGAAGTCGTTGTTGCGCACGAGCCTGGAGCCCGCGATCACCTGCTCCACGATCTCCGCGGTCGACAGGTTGCGGGTGAGTCCCGCCTGCCCGGTCGCGCAGAAGGGGCAGTTCATGCCGCAGCCTGCCTGGCTAGACACGCATATGGTCACCCGGTCGCGGTAGCCCATGAGCACGGACTCCACGCGGGAGCCATCGTGCAACTTCCAGAGCATCTTGACCGTCGCCCCGTCGTCGCACGACATCTCGCGCACCGGAGTAAGGAGATCCGGGAGAAGCGCCTGCGCCAGAGTGTCGCGATCCGCCGGGCTCAGGTCGGTCCAGCCCTGCGGATTCGTGGCGAGGCGACCGAAGTAGTGGCGCGAAGCCTGGTCAGCGCGGAAGGCCGGCAGGCCTAGCGCGAGCATCGCCTCGCGACGCCCGGCCATGTCGAGGTCTGCGAGGTGCGCCGGAGGCTTGCCCCTGCGGGGAGCCTCGAGGGTCAACTCACCGGGAACGGGCATGGGTCCAGTGTGACATCAGCCCTGGCCGAGGAAGAGCGCGAAGAGCGCCCAGGCGGCGAAGGCGTTGACGACAAGCGAGTCCAGGCGGTCCATGATGCCGCCGTGGCCCGGCAGGAACGACCCCATGTCCTTGACGCCGATATCGCGCTTGATCGCACTCTCGACGAAATCCCCGGCTGTCGCCGTGACGGTGAGCACGGCGCCCATGATGAGGCCCTGCCACCACGGCGCATCGAAGACCCAGATGAACGCCGCGACGCCAATGAGGCACTGCACGACGAGTGAGCCCGCGAAGCCCTCCCATGACTTCTTGGGGCTCACCTGCGGAGCCATGGGATGGCGGCCGAAGAGCACGCCCGTGGCGTAGCCGCCGATGTCGTTGCCGATGGTGAGCAGGATGAAGACCACGATGCGCCACGGGCCATCGGGCGCCGCGAGCATGAGCATCGCGAAGCCCCCCATGAGCGAGATGTAGCCGAGCAGGAAGACACTCGCGCTCGCATCCCTGAGGTAGCCCTCGGTGCCCCGACGGATGCGCCAGATCAGTACGGCGACGACGCCCGCGCCGACAGCGACGAGCAGTGCCTCGGTCCCCCAGACGTAGGCAGCCGCCATTCCGATGAGAGTCGTGGCGTAGACGGGCGTGCGCGCGACTCGGATACCGGCTCCGGCAAATGCCGTGGTGAGCTCGTAGATGGCCAGGCAGAGTGCAGCGGCCGCGAGGATGCCGAAGAGCCAGGGCACCCACACCAGGCTCACCACGACGAGCAGGGCGAGCACGACCCCGGACGCGATGGCCGCCGGCAGGTTGCGCCCGGCGCGACTGGGAGTGGGCGCAGGGTCCTGCGCGCCAGGGGTGTCGGTCATCGACTAGACCTCGAGAAGCTCGGCTTCCTTGTGCTTGAGGATCTCGTCGATGTGGGCGACGGTCTTCTGTGTGGCGTCCTCGAGGTGCTTCTCGCCACGCTTCGCGTCATCCTCACCGACCTCGTGATCCTTGACCATCTTCTCCATGGCTTCCTTGGCATGGCGACGGATGTTGCGCACCGAGATCCGCGCATCCTCGGCCTTCTGCCGGGCCACCTTGATGTATTCCTTGCGCCGCTCCTCGGTCAGCGACGGCAGGACCACGCGGATGATGTTGCCATCGTTCGTGGGATTGACGCCCAGGTCAGAGTCTCGAATGGCCTTCTCGATAGCGGCGAGTGAGCCCTTGTCGTAGGGGGTCACGATCATCATTCGCGCCTCGGGTGACGTGAAGGAGGCGAGCTGATTGACGGGCGTCAGGGTGCCGTAGTAGTCCACCATGACTTTCGCGAACATCCCCGGGTTGGCGCGACCCGTACGGATCGTGGAGAAGTCTTCACGCGCGACCTCGACGGCCTTCTCCATCTTCTCTTCCGCCTCGAGGAGGACTTCGTCGACCTGCTCGCTCACGTTCTGTCCTTCCCAGAGTCCGCATCGGTGCGCGTCACCAGCGTTCCGATCCTCTCACCTCGCACGGCACGCGCGATGTTGCCCTCGACGAGGAGGTCGAAGACAAGCAGGGGCATGTCATTGTCGCGACACAGGCTGATGGCCGTCGCGTCGGCGACCTTGAGGTCGCGGGCCAGCACCTCGTCATAGGACAGGCGCTCGAAGCGGCGGGCATCGGGATTCGTGCGGGGATCGGCGTCGTAGATACCGTCGACGGCCTTGGCCATGAGCACGATGCGGGCCCCGATCTCGAGGGAACGCTGCGCGGCGGTGCTGTCGGTCGAGAAGAAAGGCGCGCCGAGACCAGCGCCGAAGATCACCACGCGACCCTTCTCGAGGTGGCGAATCGCACGGCGAGGGATGTAGGCCTCGGCGACCTGGCCCATCGTGATGGCCGTCTGCACGCGGGTTTCGACACCCTGCTTCTCGAGGAAATCCTGCAGAGCCAGGCAGTTCATCACCGTGCCGAGCATGCCCATGTAGTCGGCTCGAGCTCGATCCATGCCGCGCTGGGAGAGCTGGGCGCCGCGGAAGTAGTTGCCACCGCCGATGACGACGGCCACCTCGGTGCCTGCGCGCACGATGCCGGCGATCTGGCGGGCGATCGACTGCACGACATCGGGATCGACGCCGAGATCGCCATCCCCGGCGAAAGCCTCACCGGAGAGCTTGAGCAGGACTCGGTCCCAGCCGCCTTCAGGGGCCTCGGGCCAGGTGTCGATGGTGCCCTCGAGCGATGGCTGAACGACTCCGCCCTCAGACACCGGACCTCCCATGGCCCCGACCGTAGCAGCCCGTGAGGGGGTTCAGCCCTGGCCGACCTCGAAGCGGGCGAAGGCCGTGACCGTGGTGCCCGCATCGGCCAGCACCTGGCCGACGGTCTTCTTGTTGTCGATGACCGAGGGCTGCTCGAGCAGGACGGACTCCTTGAAGAAGCCCTGCACGCGGCCCTCGACGATCTTGGGCAGGGCAGCCTCGGGCTTGCCTTCCTCCTTGGCCGTGGCCTCCGCGATGCGTCGCTCGTTGTCGACGACCTCGGCCGGCACCTCGTCACGGGTGACGTAGCTGGGCCGCATGGCCGCCACCTGCATCGCCGCATTGCGCGCGTCGTCCTCGTTGCCCGTGTAGGCCACCATCACGCCCACCTGCGCCGGCAGGTCGGACGCCCTCTTGTGGAGGTAGACCGCGACCGGTGCCTTGAGCATGGCGACGCGGCCGAGCTCGAGCTTCTCGCCGATGATCCCGGCGAGATCGGAGATGGCCTGGTCCACCGTGCGCCCATCGGTCATCGTCTGCTGCGCCAGTGCGGCCTGATCGCCCACCTGCAGGTCAGCTGCCGTGCTGACAATGGTGCCGGCGAGCGCCTGGAAGTCCTCGCTCTTGGCCACGAAGTCGGTCTCGCAGAGCAACTCGACCATGACGTTGTCCTGAGACACCACGAGGCCGTTGGCGGCCGTGCGCTCGGCACCGCGCTTGGCTGCCTTGGCGGCACCCGAGATGCGCAGGCCCTCAATGGCCTTGTCGATGTCCCCGTCGGATTCCTCCAGGGCCTTCTTGCACTCCATCATGCCCGCGCCCGTGAGGTCGCGAAGCTTCTTGACATCGGCTGCCGTGATCGTGGCCATGACCTATCCCTTTGACTCGTTCGTGATGTGCAGGGGCGTGCTCGTGCCGCAGGACCGCGCTCGTGCGCGGCCGTGCGTGGTGGTGTCAGGCGCTGGGGCCCTCGGTGGACTCGACGATGACCTCGGCCGTGCCGCCGCCCGCGAGGAGCTCCTGCTCCCACTCGGCCAGGGGCTCCTCGACGATGACCTCCACGACGTCGCCCTCGGCGGCCGCCGTCGCGCGACCTGCGCGCGCGATGAGACCCTCCGCGACGGCATCGGCGATGACGCGCGTGAGGAGCGTGACGCTGCGAATGGCGTCGTCGTTGCCGGGGATCGGGAAGTCGATCTCGTCGGGATCGCAGTTGGTGTCGAGGATCGAGATCACGGGGATGCCGAGCTTCTTGGCCTCGCCGACCGCGATGTGCTCCTTGTTGGAGTCGATGACCCACACGGCACTCGGCAGCTTCGCCATGTCGCGGATGCCGCCGAGGGTGCGATCGAGCTTGACGCGCTCACGATCGAGGACGAGAAGCTCCTTCTTCGTCAGGCCCGCGGCCGAGGGATCGGTCTCGAGGCCCTCGAGCTCCTTGAGACGCTGCAGCCGCTTGTGCACGGTGTTGAAGTTGGTGAGCATGCCGCCGAGCCAACGCTGGTTGACGTAGGGCATGCCCACGCGCGTTGCCTGCTGGGCGATGGGCTCCTGGGCCTGCTTCTTGGTGCCCACGAAGAGGATCGAGCCGCCGCGGGCGACCGTCTCCTTGACGAACTCGTAGGCGTTATCGATGTAGGACAGCGACTGCTGCAGGTCGATGATGTAGATGCCATTGCGCTCAGTGAAGATGAAGCGCTTCATCTTGGGGTTCCAGCGTC
>JBIIDD010000109.1:0-4896 GCA_044238565.1 Candidatus Nanopelagicales bacterium | reverse complement strand
CATCCGCGGTGATGTGGGCGGACGGCCGCCGTGCGGTCGATCTGCCCCCGCGGGCGCGCGTCGAGGTGCGTCGTTCCGAGCAGCCGGTGCGACTGGCACGACTGTCGCAAGCACCCTTCACCGATCGACTCGTGGCGAAGTTCAGCCTGCCCGTCGACGGGTGGCGAGGACGCCGGTGAGCGCCAAGGCCCGCAGGGACGACACAGCCGCCCCCGGCGAGCTGATCCCGCAGGCAAAGCCGTCCCGGGGGCTCATGGAGTTGAGTATCCGCGGGGTGGGCGTCATCGACTCGGCCGAGTGGGAGTGGGGTCCTGGGCTCACGGTCATCACGGGGGAGACCGGATCCGGCAAGACGATGGTCCTCACGGGCCTGGCCCTGGTGCTCGGGGGTGCATCCGACGCGGGGCTGGTGCGCACCGGTCACGCCACCGCCGTCGTCGAGGGGCGTTTCCACGTGGACGACCCCGAGGTCGCTGCCTGGGTGGCCGAGGCGGGCGGCGACTTCGACGAGGATGGCAGCCTCGTGCTCACGCGGTCCGTCGCTGCTGCCGGCCGATCGCGCGCGCACCTCGGCGGCCGGACCGTGCCTGCTGCCACCCTCGCGCAGGTGGGGGCTCGACTCGTCGCCGTCCACGGCCAGGACGACCAGCATCGACTCCTGCGCCCCTCGCAGCAGCGTGCCGCGCTGGACAGGTTCGGCGGCACGGAGATCGAGGGAGTCCGCGACGCCTATCGTCGGGCCTTCGATGAGCTGGCTGCCGTCCTCCGCCAGCGCGACGACGTACTCGGCCATGCGCAGGAGCGTGCCCGCGAGGCGGCGGAGCTGCGCGACTCCATCGACGCCATCGACCGTGTGGCTCCCGTGGCCGGTGAGGAGGAGTCCTTGCGCGCCGAGGCAGGGCGCCTCGCGCACGTCGACGAGATCGTGCGCTGGGTCGCGTCGGCGCGCGAGTTGCTGAGTGCCGATGACACATCGGCCACATCCGCCCTCGCGAGTGCGTCGGCAGCGGTGGTGCGGGCCGCAGAGCGCGACCCGTCACTCGAGCCCCTTCGCGAGCGCGTGGAGCGTCTCTCCGCTGAATCGGCCGACGTGGCGGCTGATCTTGTCCGTTACCTCGATGCACTCGATGCGGACCCGGGTCGCCTCGACGCGGTCGAGGGGCGCCGCGGCGCACTCGGTGATCTGCGGCGCCGCCTGGAGCGCACCGGTTCCTGGCCGGATCTGGCGGCCGACCCCGCAGCCTGGCGCGAGGAGGCCGCTCGACGACTCGATGACCTCGGTGATGACACGGTGCTCGTGGCCGCGCTCGACGCGCGGGTCGCGGAACTCCTCGCGGAGTGCGCGCGAGGGGCGGGGGAGTTGTCGCTCGCCCGAGCCGCCGCGGCCAATACGCTCGCCCACGCCGTGACCGAGGAGTTGTCGGCGCTAGCCATGGGGTCGACGCGACTCGTCGTCGATCTGCGTCGACGCGCGGAGGGCAGTGCCGAGATCGACCTCGATGTCGACGGGATCGCCTGCGGTGCCGATCGGCATGGCATTGACGACATCGCCTTCCTGCTCGTCACGCGCGATGCGCCCGAGGGCAGGCCGCTCGCCAAGAGCGCGTCCGGAGGAGAGCGCTCCCGGGTCATGCTCGCGCTGGAGGTCGTCTTCGCCGGTATGGACCCCGTCCCGACCTTCGTCTTCGACGAGGTCGACGCCGGTGTGGGCGGCAAGGCGGCCATCGAGGTCGGCCACCGGCTCGCGTTGCTGGCCCGGACCGCGCAGGTCATCGTGGTGACCCACCTTGCCCAGGTGGCCGCCTTCGCCGACCGTCACGTCGTGGTGCGTCCGGGCACCGTCACGGCGGCGAGCATCTCCTACGCCGACGGATCCGCCCGCGTGACCGAGCTGGCCCGCATGCTGGGGGGCCAGGAGGACTCCGCCACGGCCGCCGCCCATGCGGAGGAACTGCTCGACCTGGCGGCGACCAGGTTGGCCGCGGGTCGCTCCCGTGGCGGGGCCGCCGGCCGCTGATAGCCTGACCTCCCGTGGAGCAGCGAGGGAACACCCGACATGTGTTCGTCACCGGCGGGGTCGCCTCGTCTCTCGGTAAGGGCCTGACGGCGTCGAGCCTCGGCAATCTCCTCAAGGCGCGCGGTCTGCGCGTCACGATGCAAAAGCTCGATCCCTATCTCAATGTCGATCCCGGCACGATGAATCCCTTCCAGCATGGAGAGGTCTTCGTTACCGACGACGGCGCAGAGACCGATCTCGACATCGGTCACTACGAGCGATTCCTCGACACCGACCTGCACGGCTCGGCCAATGTGACCACCGGCCAGGTCTATTCCACGGTGATTGCGAAGGAGCGACGCGGGGAATATCTCGGTGACACGGTCCAGGTGATCCCGCACATCACCAACGAGATCAAGTCGCGCATCCGTCGCATGGCGGGCCCCGACATCGATGTCGTCATCACCGAGGTCGGGGGCACAGTCGGCGATATCGAATCCCTGCCCTTCCTCGAGGCCGTCCGCCAGGTGCGCCATGAGGTGGGCCGCGACAACGTCTTCTTCCTCCACGTCTCCCTGCTGCCCTACATCGGGCCGTCCGGTGAGCTCAAGACCAAGCCCACCCAGCACTCGGTGGCCCAGCTGCGCAATATCGGCATCCAGCCCGATGCGATCGTGCTCCGGGCCGACCGTCCGGTCCCCGCGGGCATCAAGCGCAAGATCTCGCTCATGTGCGACGTCGATGAGGAGGCCGTCGTCGCCGCAGTCGACGCACCGAGCATCTACGACATCCCCAAGGTCCTGCACACCGAAGGGCTCGATGCCTACGTCGTGCGCCGCCTGGGCCTGCCCTTCCGCGATGTCGATTGGACGAGTTGGGGCGACCTGCTCCGCCGCGTGCACCATCCGGCTCACGAGGTGGAGGTGGCGCTCGTCGGCAAGTACGTCGACCTGCCCGATGCCTATCTCTCCGTGACGGAGGCACTGCGTGCAGGCGGCTTCGATCAGGACTGTCGGGTCCGCATCCGCTGGGTCACCAGCGATGACTGCGCCACCCCCGAGTCCGCCGCCCAGCATCTGGGCGGGGTCGACGCCATCTGCGTGCCCGGTGGCTTCGGAGTCCGGGGCATCGAGGGCAAGCTCGGCGCCCTGCGCTACGCCCGCGAGCACCTCGTCCCGACCCTGGGCCTGTGCCTGGGGCTCCAGTGCATGGTCATCGAGTACGCCCGCAACGTCGCGGGGCTCGAGGGTGCGAATTCCCTTGAATTCGACGAGACCACTCCGCACCCCGTCGTCGCCACCATGGCCGACCAGCGAGAGGTCATCTCGGGGGAGCGGGATATGGGCGGCACCATGCGCCTCGGCCTCTATCCGGCCAAGCTCCTCGAGGGTTCCGTCGTGCAGCGTGCCTACGACCTGCCCTACATCGACGAACGACATCGGCATCGCTTCGAAGTCAACAACGCCTACCGTCCGCAACTCGAGGAAGCCGGCCTGGTCATCTCAGGCACGAGCCCCGATGGTCGACTGGTCGAATTCGTCGAGCTCCCGGCTGATGTGCATCCCTACTACGTCTCCACTCAGGCGCACCCGGAGTTCCGGTCTCGTCCCACGCGGGCTCATCCTCTCTTCGCCGGACTCATTCACGCAGCGCTGGAGCGTCGGGCAGCCGGAATCTCCGCTGCGGCGAGCATGCAGTCCTGACCGTGCCCGACGGCCAGTGGTCCGGTCCTTTGCGCGATGAAGCGCATCCCTCCGATCTCATCGCGCGCACCGAGCACTTCCGGGGCCAGGTCTGGTCTGTCGCCAGCGACGAGGTGCGTCTGCCCGGTGGCACGGTCGCGGTCCGCGATGTGGTCGTGCACCCCGGCGCGGTCGGTGTCGCGGCGATCGACGACCTCGACCGCATTCTGCTCATCCGGCAGTTCCGCCATCCGGTAGGCGGCTACCTACTGGAGCTTCCCGCCGGGCTGCGCGACGTACCCGACGAACCACCCCTGGAGACGGCGCGTCGAGAGCTCGCGGAGGAGGCGGGCATCACGGCCGCCCAGTGGCACGTACTCGTCGACTTCTTCAACTCCCCGGGCGGCTCCACCGAGGCGTTCCGGTGCTTCCTCGCGCGCGGGCTCGCTGTGCTGCCGGGCGGGCGCCCCCACACCGGAGAGGCCGAGGAGGCAGACCTCCCTCAGGCGTGGGTCGACCTCGACGAAGCCGTGCAGGCGGTCCTGGCGGGGGATCTGCACAACCCGACGACGGTCGCCGGGGTCCTCGCCGCTGCGGCCGCCCGGGATCGCGGATGGCGCACCCTCCGACCCGCGGAGGGCCCGATGTGGGACCTGCCGGAGGGTGACGCGACACCCGAGACGCCACGTCGATAGGGCAGAGTGGGGCCCGCGGCCGGGGGTCGCGCGGGCGCGGTGGTCGCGCCCGACACGGAGCGCACGGAGGCCAGCGCGATGAAGGTCGGCGTACCCACCGAGGTAAAGAACCACGAGTACCGGGTGGCCATCACTCCCGCAGGAGTCTTCGAGCTCTGCAACCACGGTCACGAGGTCGCGGTGCAGGCGGGTGCGGGACTCGGATCATCCATCTCCGACGACGAATTCGCGAAAGCGGGCGCGAGCATCCTGCCGACGGCCGACGACGTGTGGGGCTACGCCGACCTCATCCTCAAGGTGAAGGAGCCCATCGCGGAGGAGTACGGACGCATGCGTCCGGGGCAGATCCTCTTCACCTACCTCCATCTGGCCGCATCGCGCGAGTGCACCGATGCACTGCTCAACTCCGGCGTCACAGCCATTGCCTACGAGACCGTGGAGCTCCCCGACGGGTCACTGCCTCTGCTCGCACCCATGTCGGAGGTTGCCGGACGCATGGCACCGCAGGTGGGTGCCACCGCCC
>JBIIDD010000108.1:0-4901 GCA_044238565.1 Candidatus Nanopelagicales bacterium | reverse complement strand
GTCGAGTCGGAGGGGACCTACTTCCTCACGACCGACCTGGGCCCCCTCTCGGACTACCCCGACGCACTCGCCGCAGCGCGTGCCCTGCCTCAGCAGGCCGGCGTCGTCGCGATCCCGCTCCAGGTCTTCTGCGATCACCCCGGGGTGGGCGAGCGCTCCCTGCGCTGGGCCTACTGCAAGCGGCCGGAGGTGCTGCGCGAGGCCCTCGACCGCCTTGCCGCCCTGCAATAGGGCACCATGGTCCGATGCCGCAGATCGAATACGTGACACTCGCCCACCACGCTGAGGCCGTCAATGGCCTGCTCTACCTCCAGGGCGCGGGGTGGACCGACCTCGAGCAGCCCATCGATGGTGAGGGCAACCTCGGCATGCTCCACCTCGGCATCGGCGTGAGCATCACGATCGGCTGGAACGAGACCAACCGCAACTACCCCCTCACCATCAGCGTGGAGCACGAGGACGGTGAGCAGCTCTTCGCCGTCGAGGGCAGTGTCGAGGCCGGCCGCCCCGCAGGTGCGACCCCCGGTGCCGATCTGCGCAGCGTTCTCGCGGTGAGCGGCGAGGTGCAGTTCGGTCGTCCCGGTGGCTACGTCGTGCGGGCCTACATCGGCGACACCGACGGCGGTAGCGCGCGCAACGTGTCCTTCCGCGTGCACTTCCCCGGTGCCGTGCAGGCTCCTCCGGCGGGTGGACCCGCCGACTTCTCCCTCTGACATCAGGAGCGCGTCGTACGACGCCCCGAACCCGCGCTGCCGTCCGCGAAAACGCGGCTACAGGGCGTCTAGAGCCCCGACCGGCTCGACAGGATCGACAGGAACGACAGGCTCGATCGGCTCGGGTGGCGCGGGCGGGGCCACGGCGTACTCACCCGTCAGGGCATCCCACGTGAGCAGGCCCTGCACCGGGCTCACCACCCACAGGGTCTCCAACTTCACGACCCTGCCCAGCCCGCCGCACTCCAGGGACGATGCCGGCTTCGCCACGCGCCAGTCCGGGAAGGTCTCGACCTCGGTGACCGACATGCGCATGTAGTGGCCTGAGCGACATGAGCCGTAGAGGTAGAGCCCCGTCTCCTCATGTACAGCCGCGGGCTCCCATGCGGTGGTTCGCTCGAGCGGGAGCCAGCCCTCAGCCAGCTGCCATCGCTGGTACCACTGGCGGTCGAAGTTGGTGCGTCCCACATCCGAGACATGGAGCACCGACTCGGTGTCATCCACGGGCAGCGGAATCGTGAATACGCGCTCGAGGCTCGAGCGCTGGTAGCTCGTCTCCACGCGGTAGGTATCCGCGTCGCCGACCCGCGTGTATTCCGCCGTGAAGGGCCGCCGCCAGGTCGTGTCGATGCCATGGAAGGTTGAGTGCGCCTGCGCGGAGTGGGCCCACTTCCAGCGCGACCCTCGTGATCGATCGAAGACACCGCGGTCGGAGAAGACGGGCACGCCCTGGGCAAACCAGGTGAGGGCGCCACGATCCTCATGCCCATGCTGCGCGGGTCGTGGGCCGAAGCGCAGGACGTAGTGCGTCGCGGTGTCATCCCAGGATGAACGATTCGCTGCCCAGCCCAGGTCGGCGCAGAAGAGGCGCGTGGGGAGATCGGTGGCATCATCGAGTCCGAGATCGGCGCTGGTGAGCGTCAGGCGCTTGCCCGTCCCGATGGCTTCCAGGACCCCATCCGGGCGCGTGAGCTTCCACGTCGCGAGCGACGCCTGCCGGACCACCGCACCCATGTCGATGCCTGCATCCACCTCCGCGCCCACTCGCGCGAGTGCTCGTCTCCAGAGGTTGACATTGAGCTGGTGATACGACGTCGACTGCTCCGCGGTCATGCCGCACGGGTCGAAGACCGCGCCGGCGTCCGCCTCGAAGCGACGAATCGCGGGCTCGCGCCACTCGGGTCGGCCGAAGACGCGAGCAGCCTCGAGCAGCGCGACGTTGGCGAGCGTGCCCTGGTTGTGCGGCTTGTTGAGGGGTGCTCCGCGATAGCGATAGGGGTCGAGATTGGCAGCGACGAGCCGATCCATGACGGGGCCGAGTCGCTCATCGCCCGTGGCGACATGGAGGCACGCGACCACACCCATGCGCAAGCGGATGATTCCCGGGGTCCACCCGGTCTCCTTGAGGGCTTCGACGCCTGCTCGGTATCCGGGATCGGGGATCGCCGCTTCGCGCTCGAGCAGGATGTCGACGACAGGTAGGCCCTGGCGCAGGCCCGGCACGAGCCAGAACATCGAGTGGAAAATCGTCGCGAACGCCGGATCCGCTGTGTCCCATTGACGCCACTGAGCGGCTTCCCCACGCACCGTCATCGCGCGCGAATCGAGGGTCACGATTCCCTCGCTGGCGAGCCGAGTGAGGTCGGCACCCCACTGGCGCGCGCCAGCCTCCTCCTCAGCGCAGATGCGCGGTAGCTCGCCCGATCGCGCTGCACCCGCAGGCATCGTCGCGACTAACGACGTCAGCAGCGCTGCGCAC
Source organism: Candidatus Nanopelagicales bacterium (assembly GCA_044238565.1). Lineage (GTDB taxonomy): Bacteria > Actinomycetota > Actinomycetes > S36-B12 > S36-B12 > Mxb001. The sequence continues at coordinate 2,429 of JBIIDD010000108.1, read as the reverse complement.
GTGGCAGCGATCATCGCGCGCTTCATGATGTCGGGGCCACCGTCAGCGTGGTGGTGATGCGCGCCCCAGTGCGATCCGCGGACACTCGGCACTGCATGTCCCAGGCGTCGACGGCAGTGCGCCACGCGGTGAATGCCTCGACCTTCACAGCCTTGAGCCTGGGGCAATCGATCGTGAGGGTCAGGCCAGCATTCTCGTGCACTGCCCCCGTCGCGGTGGGCTCCCAGCCGGGAGCGAGCTGCCAGTGCTGAATCCAGTCGGCGGCTCCCGCGCCGCGGTCACGCACGACGAGGCGCGTAGGACCGATCTTTACGTCGCGCTGCCGCTCGAGACCATCTTCCGCATCGCGCACGGCGAACTCCGTGGGGGAGACTCGCGTGGCGCTTGTCACGGGGTCGTACTTCGGTGATCCCACCGGCTCGAAGACCGAGTGCGCCGCCATGGAGTGCGCGAAGTCGTAGCGGGATCCGCGATCCTTGCTGAAGAGGCCGCGGTCCGACAGCACCGGCGTGCCCAGGGCGAACCACGTGATGCCCCCGTGGTCAGGGTGCCCGTGGTGATCGACGGCGGGACCGAAGCGGAGGGTGAAGTGCGCGCCCTCGACGGTGCCCGCAGCCCATCCGGTCTCGCGACACCACAGCGACGCGCCGTTGGGTTCGAGTCCCGACGACGGCTGTCCGTCACCGATCGCCTCGAGGACTCCGTCGGGGCGGACGAGCGCGCCGAGCGCGTACTCCTCGCGCGTGAGATCGAGACCGAGCGCATGCGCCACCTTGTTCCATAGGCGCAGATTGTGCTGCTGATAGGTGCTGCTCTGCTCGCGCATCATGCCGCAGGATTCGAAGACGTAGGGCAGGTCACGCCGGAAGCGCTTGAGGGCGGCCTGGGCCCACTCCTCGATACCGAACGCCTTGCTCGCCTGCATGAGGGCGATGTTCGACATGGACCCGTGGTTGTGCACGGGGAAGTTGGGCGGCCCGGGGTATCGGGCCGTGTCCATGTTGGCCGCAGCGAGTCGCTCGGCGATCGGGACGAGGCGCGGATCACGGGTGAGGTGGTAGAGGCAGGTGGCCGTCTCGAGCCGTGTGCGGAATTGCCCCTGCGTCCAGCCCATAGGCCGCCGAATGCGATTTCCTACAGACGCACCGGGATCGGGGAGCACGCGGTCGCGCTCCATGAAGACGCGGATGGCCGTCTCGGAGTCATCAAGGGCCAGCGGCACGATCCACGAAAGCGAGTGGAACCACAGGGTCCAGGAGGGATCGCGGGGATTGTCGGCGGCCCAGCCCTTGCGGTCGAGCCGCACCCGCTTGCCGTCGAATTCCACGACCCGCTGCGTGGCCACCTGCGACACGTCGAAGCCGCGGTAGGACGCCACGTTGTAGCTGTCGCGACAGGTACGCGGCATGTCGACGGAGTCAGCAGGCTTCGCCTGCACGGGAGGTGCGACCAGAAGCGTGGCGGCGAGGGCTCCGCACACGAGCAACGACCGCACCACGCGCATCATTCGATTCTGCCCGAGCGGGGCCTCTGAAGCGACATGGCCCTCACCATCCTCAAGGAGATGAGGGCCATGTCACATAGGGAAGGGCCTAGCGCTGGGGTGCGACCGTGAGGTGAGCCCCATCAGGGACGGTGCCGATAACGACCGTGTCACCGTCGTGAACTTCACCGGCGAGGATCTCCTTGGCCAGGGGATCGCCGATCGCGGTCTGCACGAGACGACGCAGCGGCCTCGCGCCGTACGCCGGCTCGTAGCCCTTGTTGACCAACCACTGCAGCGCCTCGTCGCTGATGTCGAGTGTGATGCGCCGATCGCGGAGGCGCTGCTGCAACTGATCGACCTGCAGTCTGGCGATGCGCTCGAGCTCGGCCTTGTCGAGCGGGTTGAACATCACCAGCGCATCGAGGCGGTTGAGGAACTCCGGGCGGAAGTGCTGACGCACCACCGACATGACCTGCTCCTTGCGCACGTCGTAGGGCTCGCTCTGATCGATGAGGAACTGCGAACCCATATTGGAGGTCAGGATGAGGATCGTGTTGCGGAAGTCGACCGTGCGCCCCTGACCGTCAGTGAGACGACCATCGTCGAGCACCTGCAGCAGGATGTCGAAGACCTCGGGGTTGGCCTTCTCGACCTCGTCGAGGAGGACGACCGAGTAGGGGCGGCGACGCACGGCCTCGGTGAGCTGACCGCCCTCCTCGTAGCCGACGTAGCCGGGAGGCGCTCCCACGAGACGTGCGACCGAGTGCTTCTCGGAGTACTCGCTCATGTCGATGCGGATCATCGCGCGCTCGTCGTCGAAGAGGAACTCAGCAAGCGCCTTGGCGAGCTCGGTCTTGCCCACGCCGGTAGGCCCGAGGAAGAGGAACGATCCGGTGGGCCGATTGGGGTCGGCGATACCGGCGCGAGCACGGCGTACGGCGTC
>JBIIDD010000107.1:0-4917 GCA_044238565.1 Candidatus Nanopelagicales bacterium | reverse complement strand
CTCTCTGCCACAGTCGCGGCGGCCTTCGCGAGTGAAGCCGGCTGGGGATACATGCTCGGTCCGGGCAACGTGGATGGGATGCGCGCCTTCGCCCGTGCGCTCCTCATCCCCAACATCCGACGGGGGACCGTGTGGGTCACGGGAGACTGTCTCTCCCTAGCCATGTGGGCGCGGCGATCGACGGACCTGTCACTGGACGAGGATCACGTGTCGCTGTGGGCAGAATGCCGCGCCGCGATCGGTGAGGAAGCCTGGCAGCGCATCGCCACCTACGACGCCACCGTCGACGCAGCCGCACCCGCCCGGCCGTACTGGTATCTCGAGGTGCTCGCCACCCACCCCGACGTCCAGGGTCATGGCCGCGCTACGGCGCTACTGCAACCCGGCTTCGAGATCGCCGACGCTCAAGGCTGGGACTGCTGGCTGGAGACGTCCGTCCCCGCGAACAAGGACTACTACGAGGCACGCGGATTCACCGAGAGCCGCGAATTCATGGTGCCGGGCGGACCCACGACATGGTGGATGCGGCGGCCGTTCGGCCTCTAGTTCGACCGAAGTCGCACCCCTAGACCGGGCGCTCGGAGGCACATGCGCGCACGAGGCGGACTTGAGGCACGTGGTGGCCCGCCTCGGTCGCCCCGTCGGGCTGGAACCCGTGACGGGCGTAGAAACCGCGAGCCTGAGCGCTGCCCTCGGAAGTCCACAGACTGATAGGGACGCCTGATTCCGGCACCCGGTCGATGAGGGCTGATCCCACACCCTGCCGCCACCGGTCGGGCTCGACATACAGCGTGTAGATCTCGACTTCCCCCCGTCGGTCCTCATCCCGCGAGGGCCCGAAACACAGGAACCCGAGGATCGCTCCGTCGGAGTCCTCGGCGACCAGGGTGGTGCTCTCCGAGGCGAGCACCTCGGCCCACTGCCGTGCCCGTTCATCTCGACTGCGACGCGACGTGATCCCGAGGCCGTCCTTTGCTGCATCCCACGATGCGACATGCACGTCGACGATCCCATTCAGATCGTCCGCGGTCGCTCTGCGGATGAGCACGGCGCGATTGTTGCAGATCTAGGCGGGTTCGCCTTCGTCATCGTGGGGCTTCGGCTTCGTGATGGTGCCGGCGTGGGCTGTCGCCGACGGGTCCTTGCGCACCTTGATCCAGGATGCCAGCGTCACGATGATGAGGATCGCTGCGATCACGCCCAGCGAAAAGACCGTCGGGATCTTGGGGATGTCGTTGTTGACCTCGTGGGCGAAGGTAAGGATCAACTTGAAGCCGATGAAGACGAGGATGATCGACAAGCCCATCGACAGGTAGATCAGCTTGCTCAGCAGTCCCTTGAGCAGGAAGTAGAGCGCTCGCAGGCCCAGGAGCGCCGCCGCGTTGGCCGTGAAGACGAGATAGGGCTCCTGGGTGACCCCGAAGGTCGCCGGGATCGAGTCCAGAGCGAAGAGCAGGTCCGTCGAGGCGATGGCCACCATGACGAGGAGCAGCGGCGTCGCCATGCGCTTGCCGTCGATCCGGATGAAGAGCTTGGTGTCGTGATAGTCCGGGGTGATCGGGTACCAGCGACGCACCGTGCGCACGACGACGTTGTCCTTGGGCTCCGGATCGACATTGCGGTGGCGGAAGAGCTGGATCCCGGTCCAGATGAGGATGGCGCCGAAGATGACGAAGGTGAAGGAGAACGCCGCGAGTGCCGCGGCCCCGATGGCAATGAAGATCGCGCGCAGGATCAGGGCGAGCACGACACCGAAGAGAAGTACGCGCTGGTGATAGATGCTGGGCACGGCGAACTGCGCCAGGATGATGACGAAGACGAAGAGGTTGTCGACCGACAGGGACTTCTCCACCAGGTAGGCCGCGAAGTACTGCGTGCCGAAGTCGCTGCCCTGCCACGTCCAGATGAAGACACCGAAGGCCACCGCTACCGCGATGTAGAAGATCGACCAGAGCGCGGCCTCCTTGAAGGCGACGTCGTGGGGCTTGCGGCTTACGGTCAGGAAGTCCATGACGACGAGCACCAGGATGGCTCCGATGGTGATGAGCCACATGGTGAGCGAGACGCTCAAGAGTCCCTCCCTGATTGATCCGAGCGGCCCACGCTATCGGGAGCCCTCCGGTCCCGCCTCTCGATCCTGCTGGCCCTCTTCCTCGAGGTCCTCCAGGGCAACGCCCTGGTCGGCCGCCGCGATGGCCTCGGCTTCGGACTCGGGTGACTCTGCCACGAGCGACGGATTGCGCCTTACGGCGATGAGGCTCACGACGGTGGTCGCCGCAAGGACACCGACGATGACGCCGAGCGACACCAGGATCGAGATGTGGGGGACGGGCAGGTCGGTGGTCTCAGCGAGGGCCTCAAGGACCAGCTTGACGCCGATGAAGCCCAGGATGATCGCAAGCCCACGGTTGAGGTAGATGATCTTGGAGAAGAGGCCATCCAGGAGGAAGAAGAGCTGCCGCAGGCCCATCAGCGCGAAGGCATTCGCCGTGAAGACCAGGTAGGCCTCCTTGGTCAACCCGAAGACGGCCGGGATCGAGTCGATCGCGAAGAGCAGGTCCGTCGTGCCGATGGCCAGCATGACGAGGAGCATCGGCGTCACGTGTCGCCGCCCGTCAAGGCGAACGGTGAGCTTCGCGCCGTGATACTCACGGGTAGTCGGGACCCGCTTCTCGAGCCAGCGGATGAGTGCATTGCCCTCGGGATCGGGCGCCTCGCCATGACTGCGCCACACCTTCACGGCCGTGTAGAGCAGCAGCGCCCCGAAGACGAAGAAGGTGCCTGCGAAGCGGGCGATGGCCTCGGCGCCGATGAGGATGAGGATGCCCCGGAGCACCAGGGCGATCACGATTCCGATGAGGAGCACCCTGTGGCGATGCTCGGCAGGCACGGCAAAGGCCGACAGGATCACCATGAAGACGAAGAGGTTGTCGACGCTGAGGGAGTATTCGGTGATGTAGCCGGCGAGGAACTGACCGGCGTACGTCGCGCCGAAGTACCAGAAGATGAAGCCCGCGAAGGCCAGCGCGAGGGCGATGTAGAAGATCACCCAGCGGGTGGCCTCGCGTGGACCGAAGACGTGCGGGCGGCTGTCCACGAGGATGAGGTCGAGGGCAATGACCCCCACGAGTCCGCCGATCGTGGCGATCCACATCCATGTGGGGACGTTCATGCCTGGCCGGCCTCCTGCATCCCCCGCAGCTCCCGCTTGAGCTCCCCGACCTCATCGCGGTAGCGCGCTGCGAGCTCGAACTGCAGGTCCGCAGCCGCCTGGTGCATCTGCTCGGTCAGCTCCTCGATGAGCGCGACGAGATCGCGTCCCGCGAGAGATCGTGCCCGCACGACGCCGGCGGAGTCCTTGAGAAGCTCCGTGGTGTCCGCGTCCTCGCGGGCGAGCAGGTCGGTGATGTCACCGATCTTCTTGCGCAGGGGCGCCGGATCGATTCCGTGCTCGGTGTTGTACGCCACCTGCTTCTCGCGGCGTCGATTGGTCTCGTCGATGGCTCGTGCCATAGAGGCAGTGACGGTGTCGGCATACATATGCACCTCGCCGCTGACGTTGCGCGCCGCGCGGCCGATCGTCTGGATGAGCGAGGTCTCCGATCGCAGGAAGCCCTCCTTGTCCGCGTCCAGGATGCTCACGAGGGATACCTCCGGCAGGTCGAGGCCCTCGCGTAGGAGGTTGATGCCGACGAGGACGTCGTACTCCCCCAGCCGGAGCTCTCGAAGGAGCTCAACGCGACGCAGAGTGTCGACCTCGCTGTGGAGATAGCGCACGCGTACGCCGTTCTCCTCGAGGTACGAGGTCAGGTCCTCCGCCATGCGCTTGGTGAGGGTCGTGACCAGGACCCTCTCGGATCGTGCGGCTCGCAGCCGGATCTGCTCCATGAGGTCGTCGATCTGACCCTGGGTCGGCTTGACGACCACGTGCGGATCGATGAGCCCGGTGGGGCGGATGACCTGCTCGACGAACTCTCCGCCGGACTGAGTGAGCTCGAAGGGTCCGGGTGTCGCGGATAGGTAGACCGTCTGCCCGACCCGCTCACGGAACTCCTCCCAGCGCAGTGGGCGATTGTCCATGGCACTCGGAAGCCGGAAGCCGTGCTCGACGAGGGTCCGCTTGCGACTCATGTCCCCCTCGTACATCCCCCCGGTCTGCGGCACGGTGACATGCGACTCGTCGATGATCAGCAGGAAGTCCTCGGGGAAGTAGTCGAGCAGGCAGTTGGGTGGCGACCCCTGCGCGCGCCCATCGATGTGCCGCGAGTAGTTCTCGATGCCCGAGCAGCTGCCCATCTGGCGCATCATCTCGATGTCATAGGTCGTGCGCATGCGCAGGCGCTGGGCCTCGAGGAGCTTGCCCTGGCCCTCCAGCTCGGCAAGACGTTCGGCGAGCTCCGCTTCGATATCGGCGATGGCTCGCGTCATGCGCTCGGGTCCGGCGACATAGTGCGTTGCGGGGAAGATGTAGATCTCCTCGTCTTCCGTGACGATCTCCCCGGTCACGGGATGCAGTGTCATGAGGCGCTCGATCTGATCTCCGAACATTTCGATTCGCACCGGGTGGGTCTCGTAGACGGGGAAGACCTCGAGGGTGTCCCCACGCACCCGGAAGGTGCCGCGCTCGAAGCTCGTATCGTTGCGCGCGTACTGGATGTCGACAAGCCTCCGAAGGAGTGCATCGCGGTCGTACTCCTCGCCGACACGGAGCCGAAGCATCCGGTCGACGTACTCCTGCGGGGTCCCGAGACCGTAGATCGCCGACACCGTGGCCACCACGACGACATCGCGCCGGGTGAGCAGCGAGTTGGTCGCGGAGTGGCGCAGGCGCTCGACCTCCTCGTTGATGGAGGAGTCCTTCTCGATATAGGTGTCCGTCTGAGGGACGTATGCCTCAGGCTGGTAGTAGTCGTAGTA
>JBIIDD010000106.1:0-4924 GCA_044238565.1 Candidatus Nanopelagicales bacterium | reverse complement strand
GCGCTCCTTCGATGGAACTCTCGCGCAAGCCTCCGCCCCACAGCGATGCCGGTGCCAGGCGCGCCCGGATCCGACGTGATCGCACGGCCGCGCGCTCGGCGGCTCGTCGTACGACGGCGAGATCCGCGCGCAACTCCGGAGGGGACGGCGGCACGACATCGACGGACGGCGGGGCGTAGCGCACCTGCTCGATCCACCAGACCAGTCGTCGCAGCGATGCTCGCTCAGGCTCGCCCAGGCGCACCTGACGCGAGAGCGAGTTGGCCGCCTCGCGCGGCGTCGCCGCACTCGACCAGGTCCACCCCAGGTCGGTGATGCTCTCGCCCAGGTCGCACCAGGTCGCCTCGATACGCCGCCGCGGATCGGCAAGCGCCGTGCGTCGCCTGCGGCGCCAGGCCACGATGATCGTCGGCAGCACCAGGAGGAGCGCCAGCCCGGCGACAGCGGCGATGACGACGGCGACGGGCGGGCCACCTGTGCCTGCGCCGGTCTGCGGTGCTGCCACATCGGGTGCCTGCTGCTCGGGCACCTCGTCGGGGGTCGGCGTCTCGGGGGTATCGCGGTCGGCCCGGTCGCGCGAGTAGTCCGGCTGGCTGACTCCCGCCCCGACGCGCGGGGTGGGCTCGAACCACACCCAGCCGACGCCAGAGAACCACAGCTCGGGCCACGCATGGGCATTGCGCGCCTGCACGACGTACTCACCGTCGTCGGTGAGCCGGCCGCCGGTGAAGCCGACGACCACGCGGGAGGGGATGCCGACCTCGCGCGCCATGAGCGCCATCGTGCCGGCGAACTGCTGGCAGTAGCCGATGCGCTCATCGAGGAAGGATTCGAGTGGATCGGCGCCCGGGGGAGTGACGACGTTGGTGCTGTAGGAGAAGCCGCCGGTCTCGGTGAACCAGTCGACGAGTGCCTCGGCGCGCGCGTAGGGGGTCTGCGCACCCGCGGTGACCTCCTCCGCGAGGGTGGCGAGCTGCGGGGAGATGTCCTCAGGCAGCTGGAGGTAGGGCAGGAGTGGATCGGGTGCGCGCTTCGTCGCATCGCGCAATTCCGCTCGGGTCGGATCCACGTCGTACGCCGCGACGGCGTACTCCGAGTCGCGGCTCGACACCCCGACGCCACCCACGGTGCGCGTCTGCGGATCCCAGGTCCAGCGCTCATCGAGGGGATCGGCGGCGCCGGTGACGATGGAGCCGGCGTAGGGCACGGGCAGTTGGGCGTTGTCGAGGTCGCTGATGCGGATGTCCCAGGTGGATTCGGCGATGTCGGCGACGCCGGCGAGGTCGGGAGGTCCGAGCGGCTCGCTCGCCGGCACGCGGATGGGAGCCTCGCTGGCGCGCCAGGTGACGCCGTCGAAGGAGTCGAGGCTCACGAGGCGCAGGTAGCCCGGGGCCTCACTGGTCGTGCGATAGCGCATCACCTCGCGCTCAGGGTTGTCCACGAGATCCCGGCGCAGCGAGGCAAAGGGGTCGACGCTCACCGGACCGCTGCCGCCGATGCCTGGGCGATCCCCGGTGGGGCTCACCCACACCGGCTCGGTGAGGCCGGGGATAGCCGTGGGCAGAAGGAGTGCGGCGATCACGGCGACAAGGGCCACCTGCACTGCAGCACCTGCTGCCGAGGCGCGGGGCCGGGGCACGCGCGGATGCGCTCGCGGTCCGGTCTGCGCATCGGGGCGGCGCGTGAGCAGAGGCCCCCAGGAGCGCGCGTCGTCGCGCGCGTCAGCAGCGAGCAGGAGCAGCCAGCCGATGACCGCGAGGGGGAGCAGCCACCAGGGCACGCCACCGCGGATCACCGCCGCGGGGAGCGCGAAGACGAGCAGCAGGGGGATGCCGGCGAGTGCGGGCAGGCGCAGGGTGACGCCGATCGTGTCGACCGTGAGCGCGACGAGCCCGATGCCGCCGACGGACAGCAGCAGCAGGGTGTCGGTGGTCGGCACGGGAGCGAGTGCGGCCTCGGCCTCGGTGAGCGCGAGACGGGTGAGCTCCTGCAGTTCCCCGAGGGCGACGGGCCCCGGCAGGAAGCCGAACGCCGCCGCCGGCTGGGCGAACATCACCGTGAGCAGGGTGAGCAGCACGATCACCTGAAGGATCGGCTGCAGGGGCGCGGGCAGCGACACCGCGCGCGAGAAGGCACCCGTGAGCGCCATGGCGATGACGGCCAGGGCCGTCGGCACGATCCAGCGCCCGGAGTCGAAGAGCGGCACCACGCTCAACGATGCGGTCAGGGTGGCGACGGCGGCTGCGACGGTGGCGGCCGGCCGGATACGCGCGAGTGCCCCGGTCATCGCTGTGCCGTCATGCTCGCGTCGTCGATGGCCGACTGCCACGCCGCGGCAATGCTCCCGGGCGCCGCGGTGATGGTCGACGCATGCCATCCCTGCGCGCGCAATCGTGCCAGGGCGTCGCGTGCGTCGACGCCGCTGAGCCCCCAGGCGGTCACATCGACGACGAACGCGAGCGAGCGGTGATGCACGGGCGGCACTCGCCGCAGCGCTGCCTCGGTGCCGGGGATGACCACGACGCTGAGGTCGGAGCCGGTGCGCAGCGGATCGCCGCCCCCACTCGAAGCGGCCCGCACCGTGGCGAGGGTCTCGAGCACGCGGGCCTGCCCCGCCGCACCCTCGGCCTGCGCCACGAGGCAGCGGCCGTCGAGCGCGTCGACGCGGACCGACCAGCCCAGCGAGAGCAGGTGGGCGCTCACGCTCGCTGCCATGCTCAGGCCGATCTCCAGCGGAGACTGCGCACCGCCGATCGCGTCGGCGGTGACGTCGACGGTGAGGGTCGCATGTCGGGTCCAGGGCTGTTCCTCACGGCGCACGAGCAGCTCGTCGCCGTGCGCCGAGGCGCGCCAGTGGATCCTGCGCAGGTCGTCGCCGGGGCGGTATTCGCGGGGGATGACGTCATCGTCGCCACCCGCGCTGAGGGCAGAGGATGCGCGATCACCCCGGCCGCGACGATCGGCGTCGACCGCACCGTCAAGGGCATGCACGCGCGGGACGACGAGCACGCTCTGCGTCGACTGGAAGGATCGCGTGAGCCGCACGAGGCCGAAGGGGTCGACCGCGGTCACGCGCAGTGGCCCCACGTCGTAGCGCCCGCGTTGTGAGGCTTCGAGTGGGAATGCCGTCGTGCGTGATCCGCCGGGCTCGACGTGCTCGAGCACGCGATCGATCGGCGGCCCAAGGCGTGGATCGACCTCCTCGCGCAGCAGCAGCGTGGACGTGCGTCGACGCGCGAGGTTCGTCACCGTGAGCGTGGCCTGCGCGGTGCTCCCCACGGGCACATGCGAGGGGGTGATGCTGCGGTCGGCACCGAGGCGGAAGTGCGTGCGGGAGGCGAGGAAGGCGGAGATCAGGGGCAGGGCGAGCAGGAGGACGGCGATGCGCAGGACATCGCGCTGCCCCGACAGCGCTGCGCCGACGCCAAGGCCGAGCCCTACCGCGATGAGGGCTTTGCCCCGGAAGGTGAGGGCGGCCAGAGCCCGCCTCATGCGCTCGCAGGCAGGGGCACGCGCGTGATGATCTCGGCGACGATGTCCTGCGCGCTCGTGCGGGCGAGATGGGCATCGGTCGTGAGGACGAGACGGTGCGCCAGCACGGGGGAGGCCAGGCGCTGCACGTCGTCGGGGAGCACGTGGGCGCGGCCCGAGAGGGCTGCGGAGGCACGCGAGGCACGCAGGAGGTGCAGGGCAGCTCGGGGAGAGGCGCCGAGACGCACATGCGGATGCTGGCGGGTGGCGGAGACGAGGTCGACGACGTAGGCGTCGATGGCGGGGGCGACGTAGACCTGGCGGACGGCGTCGATCATGTCGCGCACCTCGACCGCATCGGTCACGGGAGCGAGAGCCTCGAGGGGTTCATCGGCACTATGCGCCTGCAGCATCTGGATCTCGGACGACCGATCCGGGTAGCCCATGTGCACGCGCGCCATGAATCGGTCGCGCTGCGCCTCGGGCAGGGGATAGGTGCCCTCCATCTCGGAGGGATTCTGCGTCGCGATCACCATGAAGGGGCGACCGAGGAGGTAGGTCGTGCCGTCGACGGTGACCTGCCCCTCCTCCATGCACTCCAGGAGTGCCGACTGCGTCTTGGGCGAGGCGCGGTTGATCTCATCGCCGAGCACGATGTTGGCGAAGACAGCCCCGGGCTTGAACTCGAAGTCGCGGGTCTCCCGATTGAAGACGCTCACGCCGACCACGTCGCCCGGCAGTAGGTCAGGGGTGAATTGGATACGCCGCACCGAGCAGCCCAGCGAACGTGCGAGCGACTTGGCCAGCATGGTCTTGCCCACGCCGGGGACGTCCTCGATGAGGAGGTGACCCCCCGCCAGGAGGACGGTGAGGGCGAGCCTGACGGTCTCCGGCTTGCCGGAGATGACCGACTGCACGGCAGAGCCGACGCGCGCGGCGGCCTCAACGGACGTGGTGGAGGCCTCGGAGGTCATGGTCGATTGTCACCCGAGAGGGTCCGGGGGGCCACCCCGGGAGGCGCGGGGTCAGACCTTCGGCAGGATGTGGGCATGGCCACCGTGCATCCCGCCCAATTGGGGCGATTCTTCGAGGACTACGCCGTCGGCGACACCTATCAGCACCCCTTTGGGCGCACTATCTCCGAGGCGGACTCGACGTGGTTCACGCTGCTCACGTGCAATACCAATCAGAACCACTTCAATGCCCACCTGGCGCAGAGCAACCCGATCACGCAGGGTCGCATCATCGTCAACTCCGGCTTCACGGTTGCCCTGGTGCTGGGCCTGTCGGTCATCGACATGAGTCAGAACGCCGTTGCCAACCTCGGCTGGACCGACATCAAGCTCACCTTCCCGGTGTACGTCGGTGACACGATCTACGCCGAGAGCATCTGCATCGACAAGCGCGAGAGCTCATCGCGGCCGGAGATGGGCATCATCACGATGAAGACGCG
>JBIIDD010000105.1:0-4926 GCA_044238565.1 Candidatus Nanopelagicales bacterium | reverse complement strand
GGCTCTCGGCGCCTTCGTCATCATCGTGGGCCCGCAGCCGAGTGTGCTGCGGGCCTCGGTGATGGCCGTCGTCGCACTCTTGGCCGTGATCACGGGCACGCGGCGTGCGGGAGTCCACGCACTGGCCTTCGCCGTGGTCGTGCTCATCGTGGCGTCGCCGCCGCTGGCCTCGTCGTGGGGCTTCGCCCTCTCGGTCGCGGCGACGGGTGGGCTCATCCTGCTTGCCGCGCCGATCGTGTCGAGGTGGGGAAGAGGAGGGCGTGCACGACAGGCGGCCGTCGCGGCGCTCGCGCTCACCATCGGCGCGCAGGTGGCCACGCTGCCGCTCATTGCCGCCTTCGGCGATGGACTCAGCCTCGTCTCGCTGCCCGCCAATCTCCTGGCAGCGCCCGCAGTGGCACCCGTCACCGTGCTCGGCCTGCTCGCAGCGATCACCGGCACCTTCGCACCGGCGCTCGCCGTCTTGCTCGCGCGATGCGCCGAGCCCTTCGCTGCCTGGATTGCGTGGGTCGCGCAGACGACATCCGCCTGGCCCGCTGCGACGCTGCCGTGGCCCGGTGGTCTCGCGGGCGCAGCGCTCGCCGGCCTCGTCGCCCTGGCGCTCGTCTATGCGATCCGTCGGCACCGAGGTCGACATGAGCGGACCGGGCGGCCGCGGACCGTGGTGCTCGGGGCGGTGCTCCTCGCGGCCATCGCAGTGCTTGCGCTCCGCTTGCCTGAGCGAGCAGGTTGGCCGCCAACCGACTGGGTGGCTCTCGCCTGCGATGTGGGCCAGGGTGATGCGGTCGTGCTGCGCGGCGAGACGGGCGGTGCTGTGGTCATCGACACCGGGCCCGATCCGGCAGCGATCGATCGCTGCCTCGGGGATGCGGGAGTGGCCCGTGTCGACCTCCTGGTGCTCACCCATCACCACGCGGATCACGTCGATGGAGTGCCCGGTGTCCTTGACGAGCGCCCTGTCGCTGCTGCGCTCATCTCACCGCTACGCGAGCCCCTCGAGCAGGCGACCAAGGTGGAGGAGTGGCTGGCCGGCATCCCTGTCAGCGTCGCCCGGACAGGTCAGCGCCTGCAGGTCGATGGCATCGCCCTCACCGTGCTGTGGCCGCAGCGCATCATCCGCGGCCCGGAGTCGGCACCCAACAACGCCAGCGTCGTGCTCCTCGCGGAGGTGCGCGGCCTGACCTTCCTCCTGCTCGGCGACGTCGAGATCGCCGCGCAGGTCGCCCTGCGGACGTCGCTCGCGGGCCCGGGGGTCGACGTGGTCAAGGTCCCGCATCACGGCAGCCGATTCCAGGATCCGGCGCTGGCCTCGTGGACGGCCGGGAGGGTGGCCCTCGTGAGCGTTGGCCAGGGCAACCGCTACGGCCATCCCGCGCCGGAGACCCTCCGAGCATGGGAGACGCAGGGCGCTCTCATCGCGCGCACCGATCTGGCGGGGGACGTGGCCATCGTGGGGGCTCCCCTCGGCGTGGTCACCCGGCGTACGTCGTCCGGCTGATGACGCGCGTGGCATGCTGACCCGCGTGAGCCTGCCCATCACCTTGATCACGGGATCCGAAGAGGTCCTCGTCAGGCAGGCCGTGGAGGAGGCGCGCAGCGAGGCACGCGAGCGCGACGGTGCAGACCCCGATCGCCGCACGCTGTCGGCTGCGGATGAGGCTGCTGTCCCAGCGCTCGCTGAGGCGCTGGGGCCCACGCTCTTCGATGAGCCCGCACTCATCATCGTGAGCGATGCCGACCAGATCGACGATGCCCTGTGGCGGGTGATCGATGCAGCGATTGCCGACCCGCCGCCGGGTGTCTCCCTCGTCATCGCCCACCCGGGGGGAGTGAAGGGCAAGAAGTACCTCACCGCCCTGCGCGCTGCCGGGGCCCGGGAGGTCTCCTGCGCTGCGCTGAAGAAGGGGCGCCAGACCGAGGACTTCATCGCGGCCGAGGTGCGCCGTCGCGGACGCAAGGCCACACCGGGCGCGATCCACGCCCTCTACGAGGCGATCGGCCATGACGTCGCCCTCCTCATCGGGGCCATCACCCAGCTCTGCAGCGATGTCGAGAGCGGACCGATCGACGAGGAGGCGGTGGCTCGCTACTTCGTCGGCGTTGCCGACATGCAGGGCTATCGCGTATCGGACTCGGTCTGGGACCGGCGCCCTGTCGACGCGCTTCGGGACCTGCGCTGGATGGCTGAGGCCTCGGGGCGCGCAGGAGTGGGGCCCGCGGTCACGGCCATGCTCGGCAGCGGTCTCAGATCACTCGTGCGCGTGCAGGGCCTGCCGCCGACGATGAACGACGCCGAAGCGATGCAGGAGACCGGGATCCGCTTCGAGTGGCAGCTGCGCAACGCCCGCACGCGGGCGAAGCGCTGGCGCGCGGACCGGCTTGCCTTGGCCGTCGTCGGGTTGGCCGACCTCGACGTCGCGGTCAAGGGTGGATTGCGCGAGGGAGATTCCCGCGACGTGGACCAGAAGCTCCACGACATGGAGTCCTACGTCGTAAGCACGGCGTCGCGCTCCGACACCTGACGTCTCACATGCAAAGAGCCCCCGAAGATGATCGGGGGCTCTGCGTGGGACAGGGACTGCGTGAAGCGGCTGCCTAGACGGACGCGGCGCGCTTGGCGATCGAGGACTTGCGGTTGGCTGCCTGCTTGGCGTGGATGACGCCCTTGCTCACTGCCTTGTCCAGCTGACGGCACGCCTCGCGGGCGAGCTCCTGGGCCTTCGCAGCGTCGCCGGAGTCGGCGGCGTCGCGGAACTTGCGGACGTGGGTCTTGAGGGAGGACTTCACGGACTTGTTGCGCAGCCGCGCCTTCTCATTGGTGCGGTTGCGCTTGATCTGCGACTTGATGTTCGCCACGGGTAAGCCTCTGCCTCTCGGATGCTGTCGGACCTGCCATCCCCGGCCGGACCGAGGACTAAGGGTACCCGGCGGCCTCCTGAGGCCCAAATCGCCCTCGGACCACCCCCCGGATGGCGGCCTGCTCCCTAGGGGCACCCGTGACAGGATGCAGGGATGCCCGCCCCGCAGCCCGGCCGGACCGATCCGGCGGTGATCCGCAATTTCTGCATCATCGCCCATATCGACCACGGCAAGTCGACCCTCGCCGACCGGATGCTGCAGATCACCGGGGTGGTCGACGCCCGCCAGATGCGGGCCCAGTACCTCGACCGCATGGACATCGAGCGCGAGCGCGGCATCACCATCAAGTCCCAGGCGGTGCGCCTGCCCTATCGCGCCCAGGACGGCCGGGACTACGTCCTCAACCTCATCGACACGCCCGGACACGTCGACTTCACCTACGAGGTCTCTCGCAGCCTTGCCGCATGCGAGGGCGCCGTACTCCTGGTCGATGCCGCCCAGGGCATCGAAGCCCAGACACTGGCCAACCTCTACCTCGCGCTCGAGAACGACCTGCAGATCATCCCGGTGCTCAACAAGATCGACCTTCCCGCCGCCCAGCCGGAGAAGTACGCCGCGGAGTTGGCGCACATCATCGGCTGCTCACCCGAAGACGTGCTCAAGGTGTCGGCCAAGACGGGCGAAGGTGTCGCCGAGCTCCTCGAGGAGGTCGTGCGCCTGGTGCCTCCGCCCATCGGTGACCCCTCCGCTCCCGTGCGCGCCCTCATCTTCGACTCCGTCTACGACACCTATCGCGGTGTCGTCACCTACGTGCGAGTCATCGACGGCCACGTCTCCACGCGCGAGCGCATCCAGATGATGTCCACGCGGGCCACCCATGACCTGCTGGAGATCGGCGTCATCTCGCCCGAGCCGGTGCCGGCCGCAGGCCTCGGTGTCGGTGAGGTCGGCTACCTCATCACCGGGGTCAAGGACGTGCGCCAATCCCGGGTGGGCGACACCGTGACCCTGGCCAACAAGGGAGCAGTCGAAGCCCTCGGTGGCTATCGGGACCCCAAGCCCATGGTCTTCTCGGGGCTCTATCCGATCGACGGGTCTGACTACCCCGCGCTGCGCGACGCGCTCGACAAGCTCAAGCTCAATGATGCGGCGCTCGTCTACGAGCCGGAGACGTCGGTGGCGCTGGGCTTCGGCTTCCGGTGCGGCTTCCTCGGCCTGCTCCATCTGGAGATCGTGCGCGAGCGCCTGGAGCGCGAGTTCAATCTCGACCTCATCTCGACGGCGCCCAACGTCGTCTACCGCGTCATCAAGGACGACGGGGCGGAGGTGGTCGTCACCAACCCGTCGGAGTTCCCGGTGGGCAAGGTGGCCGAGGTGCATGAGCCGGTCGTGCGTTCGACGATCCTCGCCCCCTCGGACTTCGTCGGCACGATCATGGAGTTGTGCCAGGCGCGCCGGGGCGTGCTCCTCGGGATGGACTACCTCAGTCAGGATCGGGTCGAGCTGCGCTACACCCTGCCGCTCGCTGAGATCGTCTTCGATTTCTTCGATCAGTTGAAGTCGCGCACCAAGGGCTACGCCTCACTGGACTACGAGCCCAGCGGAGAGCAGGCGGCCGACCTGGTCAAGGTCGACATCCTGCTGCACGGCGACACCGTCGATGCCTTCAGTGCGATCGTTCACAAGGACAAGGCCTACGCCTACGGCGTCGCGATGACGGCCAAGCTCCGCGAGCTCATCCCGCGGCAGCAGTTCGAGGTGCCCATCCAGGCTGCCATCGGTTCGCGCGTCATTGCTCGCGAGACCGTGCGCGCGATTCGCAAGGATGTCCTGGCCAAGTGCTACGGCGGCGACATCACGCGCAAGCGCAAACTTCTGGAGAAGCAGAAGGAAGGCAAGAAGCGCATGAAGATGGTGGGGCGCGTCGAGGTGCCTCAGGAGGCCTTCATTGCCGCGCTCTCCACGGGTGAGGAGACCGCCGCCAAGAAGTGACCGTCAGCGGTCGGTGACGCTGAAGATCACGATCGTCTGTCCTCCGCTGGCCGCAGAGAACATCGTGACGACCTT
>JBIIDD010000104.1:0-4963 GCA_044238565.1 Candidatus Nanopelagicales bacterium | reverse complement strand
CGTCGGTTCCGGACTGGGAGTCGGCTCCGGCGACGGGCTGGGCGTCGGCGACTCTGTCGGTGACGGACTCGGTGAGGTCGACGTCGGAGACGGACTCGGTGAGGTCGACGTCGGTGACGGACTCGGCGAGGTCGACGTCGGAGACGGACTCGGCGAGGTCGACGTCGGAGACGGACTCGGCGAGGTCGACGTCGGAGACGGACTCGGCGAGGTCGACGTCGGAGACGGGCTGGGCGTCGGCGCCGGATCGTCCGCCGCGAACCATGTCTGGAAGATCGGGAATCCGCTCAACTTGGTGAAGGTGAAGGTGAGGGTCTCGATGGATTGGGTCGGCCGGAACCAACCCGCCGCACCCGAGGTGTCGGCGCCATTTCCGGTCAGCGTGTCGATGCTGTTCCAGACCGGCACATCCGTGTGCGTTCCCGAGGGGCAGCCACTCGGCTTCGGTGACACAGCGCAGTAGTTGAAGACACCCTGGTACCAACTCGCGACGGCCACGGCGTTGCCGCTGGCATCGGTCGCACTGATGCGCACCCTGTCGGCATCGATGTCACCGAGCGTGAATCCCCACGTGCCCACCGGAGTCGCCTCGGCAAACGTGTAGGTCGTGACGACGGAGGCCGCGCCTCCCGTGCCGACGTTGAGGTAGGGCTTGCCCTGCGAGGAACCGAAGTATGCGCCGAACGGCGTGGTCGGGCCCAGCCACGTGGATGCACCGGAGGGAATCTCCAACGACGTTCCGTTTGTCGTCCAGGCCGCCGAGGGGGAGTCGAAGCCGTCGGTGGCCAGCGACATGGTTCCCGTCGTTCCGGAGCGCGACCACGTCGCGTACTCACCCGTGCCGCCCACCGCCTGGACCGAAGACACGGCGATGGCCGCGGTGAGGGAGGTAGCGAGCAGGCTGGCGGGGAGCAGGATCGCGAGATGGCGGCGCATGGCCTCCACCCTAGGCAACGCGCCCGCGTCAGGCACGCATCATGGGCGAAGGAGGCGCGCACCATGCCATTGCGCACGTGAGGTGCAGGTTTTCGGTCGCTCAGGTGCGCAATGGTGCGCGTGTGACGTCCAGCGAATGAGGGACAGGCACTCGCTACGCCCAGCCGGCCACGTCCGGCCACGTCAAGCCCAATCCGGCAGCGAGGCGTCGTACCGCCGGCAACGACACCCCGATGACATTGCCGGGGTCGCCGTGGATTCCGGCGACGTAGGGCGCACCCAGGTCATCGAGAGTGAATCCACCGGCGACCTTGAGTGGCTCGCCCGTGGAGATATAGGCAGCGATCTCGTCGTCTGGCGCATCGACCATGTCCACGACCGTTGACACCGTCTCGCCTGCACTCGTGCCGGCGGCGGAATCGATGAGCCAGTGCCCGGTGTGCAAGGTGCCGGAGCGTCCGCGCATGCGCTGCCAGCGGCGAAGGGCCTCCTCGGGCGTGGGTGGCTTGCCCAGCCGCACTCCGTCGACCTCGAAGATCGAGTCGCAGCCCAGCACGAGGGCACCGGCGGGCACATCGGCCATCGCCGCCACAGCTTCAGCCTTCGCACGGGCGAGGGCCAGGGCGACATCGGGCACGGGTCGGTCGCGCATCGCTTCCTCGATAGCCTCCTCGTCCACCCCGCTCACGAGGACGACAGGGGCAATGCCTGCCTGCTCGAGGAGTCGACGGCGCGAGGGCGAGGCGGAGGCCAGGACGAAGGGGATCGGCCCCCCTTCCCGCGGAGCGGACATGCGCTCACCCTGCCAGAGCGGGCTTCCCTAGACTGCAGCGCGTGCAGAAGGTCCTCATCGCCAACCGTGGCGAAATCGCCGTCCGAGTAGCCCGGGCCTGCCGCGACGCCGGCCTCGCCTCCGTCGCCGTCTACGCCGACCCCGACCGCGACGCCCTGCACGTCGAGATGGCCGACGAGGCCTTCGCCCTCGGCGGCTCCAGCGCGGCCGAGACCTACCTCGATATCGCCAAGATCATCGACGTCGCCAAGCGATCCGGTGCCGACGCCGTGCATCCCGGCTACGGCTTCCTCTCGGAGAACGCCGACTTCGCCCAGGCCGTCATCGACGCGGGACTCACCTGGATCGGGCCCCCGCCGGATGCGATCCGGTCGCTGGGCGACAAGGTCTCCGCGCGCCACATCGCCGCACGCGCCGGGGCACCCCAGGTGCCCGGCACTCCCGACCCCGTATCCAACGCCGACGAGGTCGTCGCCTTCGCGCAGGAGCACGGCCTGCCCATCGCCATCAAGGCCGCCTTCGGCGGTGGCGGTCGCGGCCTCAAGGTCGCGCGCACGATCGAGGAGATCCCCGAGCTCTATGACTCGGCGGTCCGAGAGGCAGTCGCCGCCTTCGGTCGCGGCGAGTGCTTCGTCGAGCGCTACCTCGACCGACCGCGCCACGTCGAGACGCAGGTGCTCGCCGACACCCACGGCAATGTGGTCGTCGTCTCCACCCGCGACTGCTCGCTGCAGCGCCGCCACCAGAAGCTCGTCGAGGAGGCGCCCGCGCCCTATCTCAGCGATGACCAGCTGACCGAGCTCTATCGCGCATCCAAGGCGATCATGCGCGAAGCCGGCTACTACAACGCGGGCACATGCGAATTCCTCGTGGGCGAAGACGGCACCATCTCCTTCCTGGAGGTCAACACCCGCCTCCAGGTCGAGCATCCGGTGAGCGAGGAGGTCGCAGGGCTGGACCTCGTCCGTGAGCAGTTCCGCATCGCCGAGGGTGGCGTCATCGACTACGACGACCCCGTGCTCCGAGGCCACAGCATCGAGTTCCGCATCAACGGCGAGGATCCCGGCCGCGGCTTCCTGCCCGCGCCGGGCGTGCTCACCGAGTGGGTCGCCCCCTCGGGTCCGGGCGTGCGCGTGGACGCGGGCTTCCGCCAGGGCGATGTCATCGGCGGCAACTTCGACTCGCTCCTCGCCAAGCTCATCGTCACCGGTCGCGATCGCGAGGAGGCACTGGAGCGATCGCGTCGCGCGCTCGCGGAGTTCCGCGTCGAGGGCATCGCGACAGCGCTCACCTTCCACCGCGCCGTGGTCGACGATCCGGCGTTCGCACCCACCGACGGATCGCCCTTCCAGGTGCACACGCGCTGGATCGAAACCGAATTCGACAATCAGATCCCGGCCTACACCGGCACCGTGGACTCCCCTGACGCGGCAGACGATCGCGAGACCGTCACCGTGGAGGTCGACGGCAAGCGCCTCGCCGTCACGCTGCCCGCCGGACTCGGGGCATCGGCCCGGCCCGCGAGCAACGGGGCAGCCAAGCCCAGCCGCAAGCGCGAGCGCGCCACCGTGGGCGGAGCCTCCGGTGACGCCGTCGCTGCGCCCATGCAGGGGACCGTGGTCAAGGTTGCTGTCGAAGAGGGTCAGTCCGTGCAGGCAGGTGACCTCATCGTGGTGCTCGAGGCCATGAAGATGGAGCAGCCGCTCACCGCGCACAAGGCCGGCACGGTCACGGGCCTCGAGGCCACAGTCGGCTCCACGGTGCCGACCGGCACGGTGCTCTGCCAGATCAGCGACTGAGACCCATCCGGGGTAGCGTCGAGGTATGACGCGCGTTGCCTCCTCCCTGGTAGCCCTTGCGCTGGCCGCCCTCGCCCTGATCGGGCTCGCAGCAGGTCCTGCCCAGGCCCGCACCTCGATCGATTCCGTGGCCTCGGCGCTGCGCAGCAACCCCGTCTACAACGACCCCGCCGCGGAGAACGCACTCACCTCGGGGCAGGCCGCTGATCTGCGCACCCAAATCGCCGCGACCGGCGTGCCCATCTATGTCGCGGTCCTTCCGGCGTCCGCCGCCACCGAGACCGGTGGCCCCGATGCGCTGCTGCGCGACCTGCGCAATGCCGTTGGGCGCAGCGGCGTCTACGCCCTCATCGCGGGCAATGCCTTCCGCGCGGCCGCCACTGAGGGATCAGTCACCGGCATCGCGGACTCGGCATTCCAGTCGCAGGCATCCAATGGCCCCTACGCCGTGCTCGAGGCCTTCGTCGCGGGTGTCGACGAGCAGTACAACAGCTCGGCATCCAGTGGATCCTCGTCAGCGACCGGGTCATCCGGATCGATGTGGCCGGTGCTCATCCTCTTGGCACTGATCGGTGCCGTGATCCTGGCCGTCACGTTGTGGGCACGACGTAGGTCCAGGGCTGCGCAGGCGCAGCGCATCGCCGCCCTGCGCGGCGTACTCAACCAGGACGTGACCCAGTTCGGCGAGCGCCTGGGTGCCTTCGACCTCACCGATTCGCGACTCGACGACGCAGGCCGCGCCGATCTGCAGCGTGCCCTCGATGCCTACTCGTCTGCGAGTTCGACCTCCACCCGCGCGACCACGGACGCCGATGTCACGCGCGCGACGACAGAGCTCGAGGAGGGCCGCTACGCCCTAGCCTGCGTCGAGGCGCGCATGGATGGTCGTGCCCTCCCCTCGCACCGCGCGCCCTGCTTCGTCGATCCCCGCCACGGCCCGAGCACGGAGGACGTCGACTGGGCTCCGGACGGTGGTGTGGCGCGTCCGGTCCCCGTGTGCGCTTCGTGCGCCGTCAGCCTGCAGTCCGGTGCGCTGCCAGAAGCCCTCGAGGTGGACACACCGTCCGGCCGCCAGCCCTACTGGCGCGCCGGCAACGACTACGCGCCGTATGCGCGCGGCTACTACTCGTCCTTCGGCAACATCCTCCCCGCGCTCTTCATCGGCACGATGATGGCGAGCGCCTTCAGCATGCCGGCCGCGGCCGCGGCACCCATCGCCAGTGACGCGGGAGGTGGCTTCGGCGGAGGAGACTTCGGCGGTGGCGGCTTCGGTGGCGGTGGAGACTTCGGCGGGGGCGGCGACTTCGGTGGCGGCGATTTCTAGGAACGTCGCCTAGTCCTCAGCGGATCGGTGGAGCCGCCGCGCGGCCTCGGCGACCGAGCCGCTGAGGCTCGGGTAGACCGTGAAGGTCGATGCGAGCTGGTCGACGGTGAG
>JBIIDD010000103.1:0-5035 GCA_044238565.1 Candidatus Nanopelagicales bacterium | reverse complement strand
ACTCACCGATCTTCGCGTGACCATCTACGAGCGACTCGAGCGGCTGTCTCCTGTCGGCCTGCTGCGCTTCGGCCGCGGCGACCTCCTCGCGCGGCTGGTCGCCGATGTCGATGCTGCTCTCGATCTGCCCTTGCGCGTGGTGCTGCCCTGGGTGCAGGCCGCAGTGGTCTCGGCGGCGACCGTCGCCTTCCTCGGCTGGCTAGTCCCGGGCGCGGGACTCGCCCTCGGAGCCGTGCTGCTCATCGGTCTCGTCGTCGTACCGTGGATCGTCGCCCGCATCGCCGCGCGTGCCGAACTCCGCCTCGCACCGGCGCGCGGGGCCCTCAGTGAGCGCGTTGTCAGCAGCCTCGACGGTGCGGCCGACCTTCTGGCCTTCGGCGCGATCGACACCGCGCTCGCGGATGTCGGGCGACGCGATGACGAGCTCACCTTGGTGGCCAAGCGAGAGTCTGCGGGGCTCGGACTCGGCGTGGGCCTCAGCACCGCGATGCAGGGCGCCGCTGTCGTGGCATGTCTCGTCGCCGCGATCCCCGCGGTGGTCGATGGGCGCATCGCGCCGGTGTGGCTCGCCGTGGCAGCGCTCCTGCCGCTGGCGGCGTACGACGTTGTCGCCACACTGCCCGCATCGGCCCTGGCGTATCAGCGTGTGCGCGGATCCGCCGAGCGCATCAATGAGGTGCTCGACGCTCCTGATCCCGTGCACGGTCCGCGCGAGGCGGATCCGATGCCGCGTCCGCCACTGCCCCTGCGGTGCCGAGGGTTGGAGGCCACCTGGGCCAGTGGGTCGGCGGTGAAGCCCCGGTCGGACCGGGGCGACGAGCCAGTCCTGCGCGGAGTCGACCTCGATGTCGCCGCAGGGGAGCGCGTAGCGGTCGTCGGGCCGAGTGGCGCGGGCAAGTCGACATTGGCGATGGTGCTGCTGCGCTTCCTCGACTATCGCGGGTCTGTCGAGCTCGCAGGCACCGAGATGCGCGCACTGGAGGGCGATGCAGTGCGTGAAGAGGTGGGGTTGCTCACCCAGGACGCGCACATCTTCGACACCACGGTGCGCGAAAACCTCCATCTGGGTGCGCCCGTCGCGACGGACGATGAGTTGCGCGCCGTCCTCGCGCGCGTAGGGCTCGCCGGATGGCTCACGCGACTGCCTCGCGGTCTTGATGCCGACCTGGGTCCGCACGGCGCTGCCCTCTCCGGCGGCGAGCGCCAGCGGCTCGCCCTCGCGCGCTTGCTCCTCGCAGAGCGCCAGCTCCTGGTGCTCGACGAGCCGACCGAGCACCTCGACCCCCAGGCAGCCGACTCGCTGACCGATGATCTGCTCGCCGTGACAGCGGGACGCTCGACGCTGCTCATCACCCACCGATTGCACGGCCTGGAGCGTGTCGACCGGATCGTCGTGCTCATTGCCGGCCAAGTGCGGGCCGTGGGGACCCATGCCGAGCTCGTGGCCCAGGGCGGGTGGTACGCCGATCGCTGGCTCGCGGAGCAGGAGCGGGGCGACCTCGCCGGCCTCATTGACCAGATCCCCGCGGGGACCGCCCTGGTGCGCTGACCAAGCACTGCCCTTGCCCCTTGGGATCGTGCCACTGGGGTGAACGGTTCCTGACCGCCGTGCCAGTCCGGGGGTCGGGACTTGACGGAGGCGCGTAGTCTGGCGGAGCAACCACCCAGGCATCACACATCGACCAAGGGAGTCCCCATGCCGCGCATTGGCCGCGCCGTCGCCCGCACCGCCGTCATCGCCGGGACCGCCACCGCAGTGAGCGGTCGCGTCGCCCAGAAGCAGGCTGACAAGCAGGCGGACAAGGAGTCAGCCCAGCAGGCTGCCGCCGCACCCGCCGCCGAGCCCGAGGTGGACGCGGTGGCCGAGATCGAGCGCCTCGGCGCTCTCAAGGACAAGGGTCTGCTGTCCGAGGAGGAGTTCACGGCCGCCAAGGCCAAGATCCTCGGCATCTAGAACACGCGCTTCACTTTTCGCCAGTTACGGCGACTTCTTTACGCACGGAAGTCGCCGTAACTGGCGAAAACGTTGTGGCGGTGCCTCTTGGACCGAGTTAATTGCGGACTTGGCCGGGTACCTCGCGATAGCCCACGCCGATGACGACCGGCACCTTCGTCCGGTCACGTCCGGTCACGATGACCTGGTAGGTCCCTGAGCGCGCCGTCTGCGCCAGCCGCGCGAGGTAGAGGTATGACGTGCCCGAGTAGGGCTCGTAGAACGGGGTGCGCTCATCGATGGTGAGAGTGGTACGCCGCCCCGCGGGATCGATGACCGTGACCAGGGGAAGACGGTTGTTCGAGAGGCGATTGGCGGGGGCGCTGTCGGGGATGAGGAGCTGGATCTCCAGACGCTGCCCCTGGCCCATGCCGACGCGGAATCCCCGCGACGCACCGTCGCGCACGGTGGCATACACGGCGAAGGACACGGTGCCATCGACGAGGAGCGGGCCACTCGCTGGCGTGCGGTCGGCGGAGGTGAGTCGCACCGGCTGATGCGCCTGGGCCGGTGTCGCCGATATCAGCATGATCAACGCACCCGCGAGAGCAGCTAGTCGGGCAACCCACCGGGGGTGCCGATACCCGACTGCACGGTGGCTTTCTCCTCGACCGTTCACACTGTCAGTATGGGTCGCATGTCGACGGACCGCGACCAGGGACTCTTCGAGGCCGTCGTCTCCGTCGCCGCCGGCCTCGAGCTGACATCCACGTTGCGCCGCATCGTGCAGGCCGCCGTCACGCTCTCCGATGCGACGTACGGTGCCCTGGGCGTGCTGGGCACCGACGGACGGGTGCGCGACTTCATCCATGTCGGCATGGATGACGCCACTGTCACCCGGATCGGCACGCTTCCCACCGGCCAGGGCGTCCTCGGCCTGCTCATCGACCACCCGGTGCCGATCCGCATCGACGCCATCTCCGGCCACCCGGCCGCGGCTGGGTTCCCCGAGGGCCACCCTCCGATGGGGTCCTTCCTGGGTGTGCCGGTGCGGGTGCGCGGGCGGGTCTTCGGCAATCTCTACCTCACGGACAAGCGCGCCGGAGACCACTTCACCTCCGCGGACGAGCACACGGTGTCGGCTCTCGCCGCCGCGGCCGCCGTCGCGATCGAGAATGCTCGTCTCTTCGAGTTCACCCGCCTGCGCGGACTCTGGCTCGACGGCATCACGCGCATCGACAACGCCGTGCTCACGGGTGCGACCACCGATGAGCTTCTCCGACTCATTGCCACAACCGCACGATCGCTCACATCGGCGCAGGTGGCGGCGATCGCCGTGCCCGATGCCGACGGCGACCTCGTCGTGGAGATCGTCGACGTCGAGCCAGGTGCGGCCCACCCGGGGATCATGGGCACGCTCGTGAATGAAGGTGAGTTGCCCCACTGGGAGGGCGCGGTCGCGGACATTGCCCTGCGTACGCCGGACAGGACCCTCGGGATCCTGCATCTGCTGTGGAGCGATGCGGGGGAGATGCTCGACGATGACATGAGATCGGTCGCCGAGTCCTTCGCGGCGCAGGCCGCGGTCAATATCGTCCTGGCCGAGGCCCGCCTCGAGCGCGAGCGACTGTCGATCTACGAGGACCGCGATCGCATCGCGCGCGATCTCCACGACCTCGTCATCCAGCGTCTCTTCGCCACGGGGATGCAACTCCAGGGAGCGACCCGCCACACCGACCTGCCGGACGACGTACGCGATCGCATCAGCCGTGCCGTGGATGACCTGGATGAGACGATCCGCGAGATCCGCCAGACGATCTTCGCCCTCCACGAGCCTGTGGACACGGCAACCGACTCCTTGCGCGCGCGCGTGCTGCGCGAGTGCGACCAGTCGGGTGCCCTGCTCGGCTTCGAGCCTGCGGTGCGCTTTGTCGGACCGGTGGACACGCTCGCAGGGCCGCCGATCAATGATCACGTGATCGCGGTGCTGCGCGAAGCGCTAGCGAACGCCGCGAAGCACGCCCAGGCCAAACGCGTCGATGTGGTGATCGAGGCCGACGCGCAGTCACTGCTGCTCTTGGTGACAGATGACGGGGTCGGCCTGACCGACTCGGGGCGACGCTCGGGTGTGGCCAATATGTCGACGCGCGCTGCCCAGCTCGGCGGGGAGTGCAACATCGAGCGAGTCTCAGGAGACGGCGGCACGCGCCTCAGGTGGCGTGTGCCGATCGGCGGCTAGTCGGAGCGGTGCTGCTCGGCATCACGCCGGGCGACGAACGCTGCGGCCTGCGTCCGTCTCTCCATGCCCATCTTGGCGAGCAGCGAGGACACGTAGTTCTTCACGGTCTTCTCGGCGAGATGCATGCGCTCGCCGATCTGACGGTTGGTGAGTCCCTCGCCGATGAGTTCGAGGATGCGACGCTCCTGATCCGTGAGCGCGTCCAGGCGCTCGTCGTGCTCCTCGCCCCTACGCAGGCGTTCCATCACCCGGTGGGTTGCGACCGGATCCAGCAGCGAGCGACCCGCGGCTACCTGCCGGATGGCGTCGACGAGGTCGTTGCCCCGGATCTCCTTGAGCACGTAGCCCGATGCACCGGCGAGGATGGCGTTGAAGAGCGCCTCGTCGTCGGCGTAGGACGTGAGCATGAGGCAGCGGGTGTCGGGCATGGTGTCGCGGACCTCGCGGCAGACCTCCACTCCGCTGCCATCCGGCAGGCGTACGTCGAGGACAGCGACATCAGGCCGCGTGGCAGGGATGCGTGCCAGTGCCTCCGCGGCACTGCCCGCCTCGCCGACCACCTCGAGGTCACCCTCGAGTCCGATGAGGTCAGCCAGCCCCCGGCGCACGATCTCGTGATCGTCGAGCAGGAACACGCGTATCGCCATGCGCCCAGTGTGGCACTTGCCCAGGATTCCCCGGCCGGACTGAGCGAAGAGTCCTTCACGCGGGGGGTGACCGGTGATTGGATGTGCCTGGGCTCACGAGGCCCACCACGAGAGGGTCCACACAATGACCGACGACGTCATCCAATTGCTCACGCCCGAGGGCGACCTCCGCGGGCACCCCGACTACCCGCTCGCAGTCGATGCCGATCTCCTGCG
>JBIIDD010000102.1:0-5039 GCA_044238565.1 Candidatus Nanopelagicales bacterium | reverse complement strand
CGGTCACACCGAGGCAGTGATGGTCGCCTACCGACCCGACCAGATCTCGACATACGACGTGCTCAAGCACTTCTGGGAGAGCCACGACCCGACGCAGGGCTACCGCCAGGGCAATGACACCGGCACGCAGTACCGCAGTGCGATCTACTACACGACCGACGAGCAGCGCGATCTCACCGAGCGCACGGCCGCGGCGTACGCCGGTGTGATCTCCCAGCGCGGGTACGGCGACATCACGACGCAGATCGCCCCCGCGGAGGGACTGCCCTTCTACTACGGCGAGGGCTACCACCAGCAGTACCTCTACAAGGTGCCGAACGGCTACCGGTGCCACGCCAACACCGGCCTGGCACTCCCGGCTCTGTAGATGCCGCACTACATCATCTACTTCAATCAGCAGTGGGTCGGCGATCACCCGGAGGAGTGGTACGCCAGCCGAGCCCCGCTTGCCCACGCGGTCGTGGACGAGATGCGGCAGGCGGGCGTCCTCGTCACGGCCGGCGGAGTCGACGAGGACCTCACTCAGGCGGCTCACGCCGATGACACGAGCGGGGATCTGGTCATCTCCGACGGTCCCTATCGCACCGATGTCGAGTACATCGGCGGCTTGACGATCATCGGCGTCGCCGATGATGCCGAAGCCCGTATGTGGGCGGGCAAGGTGGCCGTGGCCTGCGGCTGGCCGCAGGAGGTACGCCGCCTGTACTTCTAGGACGCGCCTCTGCAGACCTCAGCCCGCGAGGTAGCCGAGCAGGTCCTGGCGCGAGAGCACGCCCACGGGCTTGCCGTCGTCGAGCACGAGGATCGCGTCGGAGGACTCCAGAGCGGTGACCGCTGCCGACACCGGCTCACCGGCTCCGACCTGCGGGAGCTTGGGCGACATGTGCTGGTCGAGGGTGTCGGCGAGCGATGCCTTGCCGGCGAAGAGCGCATCGAGCAGATCGCGCTCCACGACCGATCCGACGACCTCCGCCGCCATGACGGGTGGCTCCGCACGCACGACGGGCATCTGGGAGACGCCGAATTCACGCAGGGTGTCGATCGCCTCGCGGATCGACTCCGTGGGATGCGCGTGCACGAAGGGCGGGAGGTCACCGGACTTGCCGCGCAGCACATCGCCCACGGTGCGATCGCTCACCGGGGCACCGAAGCCGTACGACGCCAGCCACTCGTCGTTGAAGACCTTGGAGAGGTATCCGCGACCGCTGTCGGGCAGCAGGACGACGACCATGTCATCCGAGCTCGCCCGTCGTGCGACGTCCAGCGCCGCCACGACAGCCATACCGCAGGATCCGCCCACGAGCAGGCCCTCCTCGCGCGCCATGCGGCGGGTCATCTCGAAGGAGTCACGGTCGCTCACCGCGATGACCTCGTCGGGGACGGCGGCGTCGTACGTCGTGGGCCAGAAGTCCTCGCCCACTCCCTCGACGAGGTAGGGGCGACCCGTGCCGCCGGAGTAGACGGAGCCCTCGGGATCGGCGGCGATGATGCGCACGCGACCGTCGCTGACCTCCTTGAGGTAGCGGCCAACGCCGCTGATGGTGCCGCCCGTGCCGGCACCGGCGACGAAGTGAGTGACGCGACCGTCGGTCTGCTCCCAGATCTCCGGGCCGGTCGTCTCGTAGTGCGAGCGGGGGTTGTTGGGGTTGGAGTACTGGTCGGGCTTCCACGCGCCAGGGATCTCGCGCGCGAGGCGGTCGCTCACCGAGTAGTAGGAGCGCGGATCCTCGGGATCGACAGCCGTCGGGCACTCGACGACCTCGGCGCCGTAGGCACGGAGGACGTCCTGCTTGTCCTTCGACACCTTGTCGGGGCAGACGAAGATGCACTTGTAGCCACGCTGCTGCGCGACGATCGCGAGGCCCACGCCCGTGTTGCCACTCGTCGGCTCGACGATGGTGCCGCCCGGGCCGATGAGGCCATCCTCCTCGGCGGCCTCGATCATCCGGGTGGCGATGCGGTCCTTCACGGAGCCGCCGGGATTGAGGTACTCGACCTTGGCGTAGACCGGACACGCGATGCCCTCGGCGACCCGATTGAGCCTCACGAGAGGGGTGTTGCCGATGAGCTCGACCACGGAGTCCACGACGCGCATGGCACAGCAGCCTACGCTGTCCCCGTGAGCCGGCCACCCGCCATCGCCCTTGCCGACGGCGTCTACCGCATTCCCACCATGAGCGACTTCATCAACTCCTTCGCCTTCGTGGACGCCGATGGATCAGTGACCCTGGTCGACTGCGGGCTGAAGCGCGCACCGAAGAAGATCGTCGCGGGCTTGGCGGCGATCGGCAAGCACCCGCACGACGTCCAGCGCATCCTGCTCACACACGCGCATTTCGACCACGCGGGCGGTGCCGCGCGCATGGTGGAGGAGACCTCGGCGGACGGTGTCGACGTGCATGCCGATGACGCCGGCTACGTCCGCACCGGCACGAAGCCACCCGGGGACACCGCGTCGACCGCGGGTCGGCTCCTTGCGCGGGCTCCCTGGGGCGACTTCCGGGCAACGCCCGTCGCACAGGAGCTCATCGACGGTCAGGTGCTCGATGTGGCGGGAGGGGTGCGTGTCGTGCACACGCCCGGGCACACCCCGGGTCATGTGTCGCTCCTGCATTCAGACAGTGGCGTCCTCATCACGGGCGACTCGATCTTCAACATGAACTCGCGCATGGCCTGGCCGACCAAGGCGGTCTGCACGTCCTTCCGCCAGAACGTCGCTACCGCCCATGTCCTGGGTGAGTTGGAGTACGCCGTCGCGGCGTTCACGCATGGCCCGGAGGTCCGCGACAACGCGCGGGAGCAGGTGCGCGGCTTCCTGCAGCGAGCGTCCCGGAAGTCTGTATGAGGCCAGGCCCCATCGCCCGCACTGCAGCCGCACTCGGTGCCACCGCCGTCGCGGCCGCAGGGCTGCTCACAGCGCAGGCCTTCGAGGCGCGGCGCCGGATCGGGCGGCGCACGACGGCCGCTCCCTACGCCGACGGCCGGTATGGCAGTGGGCCCGGCACCTCGATCCGCCTCGCCATCCTCGGCGACTCGGGAGCCGCGGGTCTGGGAGCAGGGCACCCCGAGGACACGATCGGTGCCATCCTCGCGACAGGGCTGG
This sequence comes from Candidatus Nanopelagicales bacterium, assembly GCA_044238565.1. Taxonomy (GTDB): domain Bacteria; phylum Actinomycetota; class Actinomycetes; order S36-B12; family S36-B12; genus Mxb001. The sequence goes on along the minus strand of JBIIDD010000102.1, from coordinate 1,936 downwards.
CTCAGGTGTCGGGTCGCACCGTGACCTTGAGCAACCATGCCGTCATCGGTGCACAGACATCCGACCTCGATGGCCAGGTGGACCGGGCACTGTGGACCAAGCCCCACGTCGCGGTCATCATGATCGGCGCCAACGACATCACCCACGTGGTGCCGCGTTCGCTGTCGGCGCGCCGACTCAGGCGGGCCGTAGCCCGGCTTCGTGAGTCAGGCACCGAGGTCGTCATGGCGACATGCCCGGACCTCGGCACGGTCAAGCCCGTGCCGCAGCCGCTGCGCTCCGTGATGCGGCGGGCCTCGCGTCGCCTGGCCGCGGCGCAAGCCGAGGCGACGCTGGCTGCGGGCGGACGCCCGGTGTCACTGGGCGCCAGGCTGGGCTCGGGCTTCGACGATCATCCCGACGTCATGTTCTCCGCCGACCGCTTCCACCCGTCGACCGATGGCTACTCGGCTCTTGCCCAGGCCCTGCTGCCCGAGGTCATCGCGGCGTGGAGCCTGGGGAGCCAGGGCGAGATCCTTCCGGCGCTCGCCGGCGACGTCGACCAGGCCTAGGTCACGACGCCGCAGTCACAGCGTCAGGCGCACATCGCGCAGGTCCGCAGCAACAGCCGCGAGATCGGCTTCGCTCAACTCCAGCGACAGGAGGTCCCTGCCGGTCACGGCGACCTGATCGCCTACGGCCGCGTCCCCGACGTCAGGTACGACTCGATGCGGCAGTCCGCTGAGATCCGCTGCACGGTCGGCGAGGCGCTGCGCGAGTGCGCGTGCACCCGCTGCCCGGCTCGGATACTCGCCCCAGGGGGCGGCGAGCCGGGTCAGCGGCATGCTGCGTAGTCGATCGACGACGCGGCCAACCTCGACCGCGGCGTCATCCGTCATGGCTACTCGCGCCCGGAGGCGATGATCGCGAAGAGGCGCAGGAACTCCAGGTAGAGCCACACCAGCGTGACGAGCAGGCCGAAGGACATCCGCCACGACTCGCGCTCGGGCAGGCCCATGGCCACGCCCTGCTTGATGGCCTCGAAGTCGAGCATGAGGCTGAACGCCGCCAGGCCCACGCCGAAGATGCATAGGAGCAGGCCGAGCGTGCCGACTCCGTAGAAGCCCCAGCCGCCGCCGACCCCGAACATCGCGGCGATGAATGATGCGATGCCGATGAACAGGTACGACACCATCGCGACCATCATGAACTTCATGAACTTGTTGGTGACCTTGACGATGCCGGTGCCGAAGAGCAGCAGCATCACGCCGAAGGTCGTGAAGGTGGCGAGCACGGCCTGGAGGACAAGGCCCTCATAGTCGGACGCGAGCGCGATCTGGTTGTACCAGTAGCTCACCGCGCCGAGCATGACGCCGGAGACGGCGGCGTAGAGGATCGTCAGCGGCGGGCTCACCTTGCGCTTCATGGCATTAACAAGGCCGAGTCCGATCGTGGCGATCATCGCGCCGAAGACGAGGAGCGTGCCGACGCCGGGCATGGCCTCGGTGATCATCCAGCCCGCGAACGCCATGACGACGGCGATCGCGAACATGATCGCCGACTTGACCATGACGTCGGCGTAGGTGACCCGCTGGTCGGCGGGAGCCGGGATCTGGACGCCGGTGTAGATGCCGGCGTCATCTGCCATCGGGGCGGGAGCCGGAGCGGCAGCGGTGCCGAGCTGGGCCGAGGCGACCGCGCTGCGGCCCTCGTCATAGGCGAACCCGGCCCCAGAGCGGCTGGCCTGGGCGGCGTCGCGGTCGATACGGGCGAGGACGGGGTTGGCCGTCTGCATGATGCTCCTCCTGCGGTGGCGGGGTAGGTCTCCCCACCCCGTGAAGCGGGCCCTCGCCCGCTTCCTCTCCACGTTAACCGATTCGGGGCCGGAAGCAATCCCCACGAGAGCGGTGCCCCGGATTCAGGGGCAGGAGCGCCCCGGCCGGGGGCGCCTAGGCTT
>JBIIDD010000101.1:0-5041 GCA_044238565.1 Candidatus Nanopelagicales bacterium | reverse complement strand
GTCCGATCCCCGAGGTCGCCCCGGTGATGAGTGCCGTGCTCATGTGAATCTCCTCGGGATCATCGCAAAAGCCACGCTGGGCTCTCGCGCATCAGGCGTTGTGCCCCCATCCTTGCCTAGGCTGAGTCCGTGATGAAGGGACGCCTGCTCGCGGGGCTTGCTGCCGCCCTGGTGCCGGTGACCCTGCTCGTGGCCCCCGCGGCGGCAGCGACCGACACGTCGCCCCGCATCGTCAATGGCCGCGACCCCCTAGCGGAGGAGATCTCCGCACTCGTCTATATCCGGGCCGGTGGCTCCATCTGCAGTGGCACGCTGGTCGATCCCACCCATGTCGTCACAGCCGGCCACTGCGCAGCATCGAGCCTCGGTGGCGTCAAGAGCCCCGCATCCTTCACCGTCGGCTGGACCCCCACCGGGGAACTGCCTATCCCCATCTGGGTCGGCGTGTCCCAGGTCGCGCTGCATCCCGACTACGACAGGCAGACCTTCGTCAACGACATCGCCGTGCTCACCCTTGCGAGTCCCCTGCTCGGCGCGGCACCCATGCCGCTCGCGACTGCAGAGCTGGCCCGCCCTGCCCTGGGCGCGGACGCGATGGTGCAGGCGGCGGGCTTCGGCTACACGTCGGCCCGGGGGCCCCTGAGCAACCGCGCGCTGGTCGCTGACCTCACCGTCATGCCGAATCGGGTCTGTCGCGACGACGCCCTGACCTACCGCATCGGAGACGTCACCTTCGTCGGCCTCGACATCGACACCTCCACGGCCGTCTGCGCGATCGGCGTACAACCGGCGAGCGATCTCATCATCGACACCTGCCAGGGAGACTCGGGCGGCCCGCTCTTCACCGCGACTCCCTCGGGTCTGCGACTGCTGGGGCTCGTGAGCGTGGGCGTCGGGTGCGCCGGCTTCGACGAACGGGGTGCCGAACTCGCCAAGAAGACCCCCGGTGTCTACACCCGCATCAGCCCCTACCTGGAGTGGCTCGCTCAGGTGGGAGTGCGCTCCACTCCCCTCGCCCCCACCATCACCGCGCTCTCCATGGGAGCCGATGGAATCCGCGTCGACTTCGCTCCGGCAGATGATGCAGCGGTGCTCAGCTACCGGGCGGTGGCGACGCACTCCGACGGCACAGGCAGTGAGTGCACCAGCGCTGCAGGAGCGCGCACCTGCACCATCACGGGCCTGGCACCGGGAGCGACGTACTCCGTGGTCGGCTACGCCGTGAGCGGGCAGATGGAGTCGACCGCATCCGCGACGATCACCGCCACCGCGGGCGTGCCCACGACGCGCCCTGGCAAGCCGCGCATCGATGACGCCAAAGCGACACCCGGTCGCCGCATTGCCGTCACGGTGAGTCGAATCGATCCCTTCGCCTGGACGTCGACCTTCGTCGTCTGTCGTGCGGATGATCGCAGCTATCGGGCCGATGTGGTCGACGGTAGGGCCGTGCTCACCGTGCCCACCGGTGCGACCTACCGCTGCTACGCCAAGAGCACCAATGTCGTCGGCGGCATGCGATCGAAGCCCGTCCAGGTCGCGGTCTGACATGCACCGACTCGCACCCGCGGCACTGATCGCGGGCCTCGCTCTCCTGGCAGCCCTCCCCGCGCCCGCGCAGGCTGCGCCGGAGACAACGCCCCGCGTCGTCAACGGCGAGCCCGGCCCGTCACCGGACTTCGACTTCCTCATCGCACTCGGTGACCGCTCCCGCTTCCAGGCACTGGGCATGGACCGGGCGCAATTCTGCGGAGGCACGCTCGCATCGACCACACTGGTGATCACCGCTGCGCACTGCGTGGTCGGCATCGCAGCACGCGATCTCGTGGCGGGGTCCTTCCCCGACGGCGACCTGGCAAGCGAGGAGGGCCGCGTCGTCGACGTTTCCGCGATCAAGGTCCATCCGCGGTACGACCGTACGACGCAAGCCAACGACATCGCGGTCATCACCCTCAAGGAACCACTCCTCGGCGTTTCGACCATCACTCCCGCCACCGAGGACGAGGGCGTGGCACTCACGGCTCCGCGGGCTCCGGCGAGCGTGGCTGGCTGGGGAGCGATCAACTACAGGCAACCGTGGCGCTTTACTTCCGTCTACCGCGTCGGCCAACTGGTCGTCTTCCCGACCAGCGCCTGCGGTGGAGGAGACCCCTTCACGATCGACGGTGTGACCTTCCGCGGCTACGGCCCGGACGCTGTGGATGCCAAAGTCATGCTCTGCGCAGAAGGGGTTCGCGACAACGAGATCGTCGACAGTTGCGTCGGCGACTCTGGCGGCCCGCTGGTCGGCGGAATCGGAGATGAGCGCCGCCTCATCGGCGTGGTGAGCTGGGGACTCGACCAGTGCGCTACGCGCCTGGGCGCTGGAGTCTATGCGCGCGTCTCCGCCTTCACGCGATTCCTCATGGACGCGGGGGTGCCCTTTGCGCCCGAGCCGACCGACACCCCCCTCGCACCGAGCATCACGCGAGTCACCACGTCGGCGACGACAATGACGGTGACAGTCACACCTGCTAGCGGTGGCCTGCAGCCAGATGAGTACTCGGTCTCCGCGCGCGATCCCAGCGGACTCGTCACATCCTGCTCGGTCGCGGCACCATTGCGTCCAGCTGCCGCGCGGTGCACCATCGGCGAGCTCACACCGGGCACGGCCTACGCCGTGGCGGCCATCGCCATTGCGTCAGGCAACCCCTCATCACCGAGTGAGGAGCGCGTCGTCACGCCCGCGGGACTCCCGGCCAAGCCGCGCATCGTGACGACCGAGGTGGAGCGCGGGGGTTATGCCGGCTTCGTCGTCAGCAACATCAGTGGCAACGGCTCGCCCCTCATCCGCAAGCAGGTGCGCTGCTCGGCCAGCGGCTACCGCACCCGCTTCGCTCCCATCGTCGCCAACGGTCTCGCGCTCGTGTCCGGGCTGCGCCGCGGGACGACGTACACCTGCGTGGCCATCGTGGCCAATGAGTTCGGTGCACAGCAGTCTGAGCAGGTCCGCGTCAGGGGCCGCTAGCGACCACTAGGCTCACGCCATGCTGGCTGCCTACTACGAGCAACGGGGCAACTCCGACGTCCTCAGGGTTGATGAGATCCCGACGCCCGGACCCGGTGTCGGCGAGGTGCGCGTGCGACTGCAGGTCGCCGCGGTGAATCCCACCGACTGGAAGTCCCGAGCCCATGTCGCGCCCATGGACTTCGACCTGCAGGTGCCCGGGCAGGACGGCGCAGGTGTCATTGAGGCCGTGGGCCCCGGCGTCGACATCGGCCGCATCGGTGAGCGGGTGTGGGTCTATCACGCTGCCTTCCAGCGCCAGTACGGCACAGCGGCGCAGTTCACTGTCGTGCCCGCCCGTCAGGCGGTGCCCGTCCCGGACGGCGTCAGCATCGACCAGGCGGCAGCCCTCGGCATTCCCTACCTCACGGCCTACGGATGTCTCTTTGGCGACGGACCGCTCGACAGCCAGACCGTGCTGGTGCACGGCGGTGCCGGTGCCGTTGGCCACGCGTCAATCCAACTGGCGCGTCGCGCGGGGGCCCATGTCATCGCCACGGTGAGCAGCGAGTCCAAGGGTGCGATCGCCGCCGATGCCGGCGCGCACGTGGTCGTCGACTACACCGCCGAAGGCGCGATCGATGCGATCCGCTCTGCGGCTCGGGCTGGTGTGGATCGGATCATCGAGGTGGATCTCACCCGCAACCTCGAGCTCGATCTCACCGTGATCGTCCCCGGCGGTGTCATCGTCACCTACGCCGCCGATGCGTCGGATCCCACGGTGCCCGTGCGCACCCTCATGACGCGCAATGCGACGCTGCGCTTCGCCCTGGTCTACGCCTTCCCGCCGGCGCTCCTCGCAGCCGGCGTCGCGGACATCACCGCCGCGCTAGCGGCGGGCGATCTCGCGCCCCTTCCCGTGGTGCGCTTCCCCTTGGCCGACATCGCGGCAGCCCACGATGCTGTGCAGTCACGCACACCGGCCAAGGTGCTCATCGACCTGCCCTGAACCGGCAGGCCTGCGTCAGCGGCCCTCGGCGTCCAACTCAGCGAGGAGGTCGACGCGACGCTCGTGGCGACCGCCCTCGAAAGCGGTGCCGAGGAAGACACCGAGCGCGAGCTCGGCTTCCGCGACAGCTGTGACCCGGCCGCCGAAGCACGCGACATTGGCATCGTTGTGCCGGCGGCTCATCTCGGCATCCTCCGCCGTGCGCAGCACCGCCGCGCGCACGCCCGGGATCTTGTTGGCTGCCATGCAGATACCCAGTCCACTGCCGCACACGGCGACACCGCGATCGGCATCACCCGCAGCGACCGCGCGCGCAACGGCAGCGCCGAAGACGGGGTAGTCGCAGGAAGCATCGGAGTCGGTGCCCACATCGATGACCTCATGGCCCGCGGCGTGAAGCCAACGGCGCAGGGCGTCCTTGAGTTCGAAGCCCGCGTGGTCGCTGCCGATGACGATCCTCATCCGCTCTCACTCCCTCGATCCTTGGCGACCGCTGCCCCCCAGCGATCCTGGCGCTCGGCGATGAGTCGACTCCCTGCCGGCTCCACGATCCCATGGGCGTCGATGGCGACCGGTGGCATGTCAGCCCCGAGAGCGGTCATGGCGAGCCGCGTCGCACCGACGACAGTGGCGTCCGCAACCGACGACGGCCGCAGCGCGATGCCGAGTGCGTCGGCGAGCAGAGCGACGTACGCCGCATCTCGACTGCCGCCGCCCAGAGTGGTGAGTGGCGCGGCCGGTGAAGCCCCCGACTCGACGATGGCGGCGTAGGCGGCAGCGACGGCGTACGCCATCCCTTCGAGCACTGAGCGGAGCATGGCCTCGCGCGTCGTCGCGAGTGAGAGACCCTGCCACGACGCGCGCAGATCGGGATCGAGGTAGGGGCTTCGCTCACCCGCGACGAAGGGCAGGAAGATCGGGTCATCGGCGCGGACGCCCGCCGCGAGCGCACCCTGCGCTTCATCGACTGTCGCGCCCAGCCATGCGAGTGCTCGCTCGAGCGCGAGGCCGCCACTCTGCACGGCGGCAAGACGGTAGAAGGCGGCGCC
>JBIIDD010000100.1:0-5048 GCA_044238565.1 Candidatus Nanopelagicales bacterium | reverse complement strand
CGAGCGCTCATCGGCGCCGCCACCACCTAGGAGAGGACACCGCCATGCAGGTTGATGTCAGGCACGGTCCGTCATTCGCCCTCGCTCGCTGCACGCTCGCGACCGGCGAGCACGTCAAGGTCGAGTCAGGCGCCATGGCCGCCATGAGCGATGGCGTGACGCTCGACGCCAAGATGGAGGGCGGCTTCCTCAAGTCACTGGGGCGCAGCGCGCTCGGCGGCAACTCCTTCTTCGTGACGTCGTACACCAGCTCGGTCGATGGCGGCTGGGTCGATGTCGCCGCCGTATTGCCTGGCGACATCACCGTGCTCGAGAGCACCCCCGAGCGACCCCTCGCCGTCACCCGGGGTGCGTGGCTCGCAAACGAGCAGAGCCTGGCGATGGACACCAAGTGGGGTGGCGCCAACAATCTCTTCGGCGGTGAGGGTGGATTCGTGTCGATGTTCACGGGCGCGGGCAAGGTGGTCGTGGCCTCCTACGGCGCCCTGGACATGCACCCGCTGCAGGCGGGCGAGCGCATGGTGGTCGACTCGGGGCACATCGTCGCGTACGACGCCTACATCGCGATGAAGGCGCAGACGACCGGCGGCGTCATGAAGTCGCTGAAGTCGGGTGAAGGCATCGTGCTAGAGATCACGGGACCGGGCCTGGTGTGGACCCAGTCGCGCAACCCCAACGGCCTCGTCACCTGGCTGACCGCGGTGCTGCCCTTCTCCCGCAGCTGACGCATCCGGGCCCGAGTGTTGCACCGCCGAGTGTGCAGTTATGCACGCCGAAACGGGGCTGTAGGCGTGCACAAGTGCACAGTCGCCGCGAAAGCCCCGCTACAGAGGGGTGACGTAGGCACCTGAGATGCCTCCGTCGACCAGGAAGTTCGATGCCGTGATGAACGATGAGTCATCCGAGGCGAGGAAGGCCACCGCCGCCGCAATCTCCTCGGGCTCACCGAAGCGGCCGAAGGGGATGTGCACATAACGCCGCGCAGCGCGCTCGGGGTCCTTGGCGAAGAGCTCCATGAGCAGCGGGGTCTTCACCGGTCCCGGTGAGATCGCGTTGACCCGCACACCCTGGCGGGCGAACTGCACGCCGAGCTCGCGTGACATCGCGAGCACGCCGCCCTTGGACGCGGTGTAGGAGATCTGCGATGTCGCCGCACCCATGGTCGCGACGAAGGATGCGACATTGATGATGGAACCCCGGCCCTGCTCGAGCATGTAGGGCAAGACGGCCTTGCAGCCGAGATAGACGGATGTGAGATTGACGTCCTGGACGCGCTTCCATGCCTCGAGCCCCGTGTCGAGGATCGAGTCGTCGTCAGGAGGCGAGATACCCGCGTTGTGGAAGGCGATATCGATCGAGCCGTAGGTGTCGACCGCCACCTTGTACATCCGGTCGTTGTCTTCGGGGGACGTCACATTCACCTCGACGAAGGTTCCACCGACCTCGGCGGCCGCAGCCTCACCGGCCTTGGGGTCCATGTCGGCGATGACGACGTTGGCGCCCTCGCTGGCGAGACGGCGCGCTGAGGCGAGGCCGATGCCACTGGCCCCTCCTGTGATGAGGGCCGTGCGGCCCACGAGACGACGGCAGACGGCGTCGGACATGGTCATCCTCTCGAAGGGGGTTCAGTCGGTGGCGATGAAGACGTTCTTGGTCTCGGTGAAGGCCTCGGGTGCATCGGGGCCCAACTCGCGGCCGAGGCCCGAGCGCTTGAATCCTCCGAAGGGGGTCCAGTAGCGCACGGACGAGTGCGAATTGACGGAGAGATTGCCCGACTCGACGCCGCGCGAGACGCGCAGTGCACGGCCGACGTCGCGGCTCCAGATCGATCCCGAGAGGCCGAAGTCGGAGTCGTTGGCCATGCGGATGGCGTCGGCCTCGTCCTCGAAGGGCATCACGGCCACGACCGGTCCGAAGATCTCCTCGCGATAGGCGCGGTCGGATTCCGATGCGGGCACGATCACGGTCGGGGGAAACCAGAAGCCGGGGCCGGTGGGGCAGCTTCCGCGGAAGGCGACCTGGGAGTCATCGACGTACGCCGCGACGGTCTCGCGGTGCGCCGCGGTGATGAGCGGACCCATCTCGGATGTGTCGAGCGCAGGGTCTTCCACGCGCACGCCGGCAACGGCGGGCTCGAGCAGACCCATGAAGCGATCGAAGACCGAGCGCTCAACGAGGATGCGCGAACGAGCACAGCAGTCCTGCCCGGCGTTGTCGAAGACGCCGTACGGTGCCGTGGCGGCCGCACGCTCCAGATCCGCGTCGGCGAAGACGACGTTGGCGCTCTTGCCGCCGAGCTCCAGCGTCACGCGCTTGATCTGCGGAGCGCAGCCGGCCATGATCCGCTCGCCCACCTCGGTGGACCCGGTGAAGACGACCTTGCGCACGAGCGGGTGGGTGACGAATCGCTCGCCCACGACCGAGCCCTTGCCGGGGATCACGGTGAAGACGCCCTCGGGGATGCCTGCCTCCAGCGCCAACTCGCCGAGTCGTATGGCGGTGAGCGGCGTGACCTCGGCGGGCTTGAGCACCACGGTGCAGCCCGCCGCAAGCGCGGGAGCGAACCCCCATCCCGCGATGGGCATGGGGAAGTTCCAGGGGACGATGATGCCCACGACGCCGATCGGCTCGTGGAAGGTCATGTCCACACCACCCGCCACCGGGATCTGGCGGCCGAAGAGCCGCTCGGGCGCCCCGGCGTAGTAGGTGAGCACATCGCGGACGTTGCCGGCCTCCCAGCGCGCATTGCCGATGGTGTGGCCGGAGTTGAGCACCTCGAGCTGGGCGAGCTCCTCGATGTGGTCGTCGACGACCTGGCCGAAGCGGCGGAGCAGCCGGGCGCGGTCCCCGGGGGCGACGGTGCGCCAGGTGTCGAATGCCCGTTGCGCGCGCTCGATCAGGTCATCGACCTCCTCGACAGGAGTCGGGGGAACGTCGGCGATCGGCTGCCCGCTTACCGGGCTGATGACGGCGGTCACAGTCGCTCGAATCCCCGGTAGCGCTCCCAGTCGGTCACGGCGCGGCCGAATGCTTCCAGTTCCACGCGGCCCATCCTGGCGTAGTGCTCCTGGACCTCGGCGCCGAAGGTCTCCTGCACCCAGTCCGAGCCCTCCCAGAGCGCGACCGCGCGCGCCAGGTTGTCCGGCACGCGCGCGGCGTCGGCGACGTAGGCGTTGCCCTCGAAGGCCGGCTCGAGCTCCAGCCCGCGCTCGATGCCGTCCAACCCGGCCGCAATGATCCCGGCGACAGCGAGGTAGGGGTTGACGTCACCACCCGGCACACGATTCTCCAAGCGCAGGGACGCGCCATGACCCACGAGGCGGAGTGCGCACGTGCGGTTGTCGCGACCCCACTTGATCGCCGTCGGCGCGAAGGAACCCTCGACGTAGCGCTTATAGGAGTTGATCTGGGGTGCGAAGAGCAGCGTGAGCTCCTCCATGTGGGCGAGCTGCCCAGCGATGAAGGCTCTGCCGAGATCCGACATGCCATCGGCTGAGGCGTCGTCGGCCATCACCATCGATCCGTCGAGCCCGCGGAAGGACAGGTGGATGTGGCAGGAGTTGCCCTCACGCTCGTTGTACTTGGCCATGAACGTGAGCGAGACGTCCTCCTGCGCGGCGATCTCCTTGGAGCCCGTCTTGTAGATGGTGTGGCGATCGCACGTCACGAGGGCCTCGTTGTATTTGAAGGCGATCTCGTGCTGGCCGAAGTTGCACTCGCCCTTGGCGCTCTCGACCTCGAGACCCGCCCCCGCCATGCCGAGACGAATCCGGCGCAGCAAGGGCTCTACCCGGGCACCGCCCAGGATGGAGTAGTCGACGTTGTAGAGATTGGCCGGTGTGAGGTCGCGATAGCCGGACTCCCAGGCCTCCTCGTAGCTATCGAGGAAGACGATGAACTCCAGCTCGGTCCCGACGAACGCCGCCATGCCAGCGTCGGCAAGTCGGTCAATCTGACGGCGCAGCACCTGACGCGGCGAAGCAGCGACGTCCGAGCCGTCCTCCCAGAGAACGTCGCACAGCACGCCGACAGCACCCTCCTGCCATGGGATGCGATGCAGCGTCGAGAGATCTGGACGCATGACCATGTCGCCGTAGCCCGAATCCCAGGACGACATCGCGTAGCCCGAGACGGTGTTCATGTCGATGTCGACCGCGAGGAGGTAGTTGCACCCTTCCGTGCCATGAGCGAGCGTGTCGTGGACGAAGTGATCAGCGTGGATGCGCTTTCCCTGCATCCGGCCCTGCATGTCGGTGATGCCGACGACCACCGTGTCGATGAGACCCTCGTCTACCTCGCGACGCAGGGTGTCGACATCCAGGGGCACCGGTCGCGCCATCTCAGCCTCCCGAGTCGGGCCACGCACCGGACCGTCTGGTGTCCGGGGCAGGGGCGATGCCCCGTGCGAGGACCCTACTCAGCCGGGATGGGGACGCGGGTGAACTTGGAGGACCAGAGTTCGGCGACCAGCTCGGGATGCTCCATCTGCGCTATGTGCCCGCAGTCGTCGAGCAGGGCTACGTCGGCATCGGGGAAGTCGCGGGCCGCGCGAGCCGCACCACGGGCATCGACGAGGACATCGTCCTCCCCGTAGATCGCAAGCACGGGCTGGCGGACCTGCTGCGCGAGGCGCCAGGGTCGGCGCGGTCCTCGATCCGCATAGGTCGCGAGCAGTCCGCGCAGTGACCGCAGGAAGGCATCGGCCGCATAGGGCAGGGAATCGCGATAGGCCGTCTCTGCGATGAGGGCGTCCCGCAGGGACGCGGGGACGCGACCGGGATCCGACGTGCACGCATCGAGGGTCGCCTGGACGCGCTGGTCAGCGGGCACCGCGGCGTACCGACGCACGAGGGCTTCGCCGAGCCCGGGCACCGCAACGACGGGCAGGTGCGCGTTGCCGCGACCAAGTCGCGTCGACGGGAGCGCAGGTGACACGAGGGTCAGCGACGACACGAGATCGGGTCGCTGCGAGGCGAGCTGCAGCGCGACAGCCCCTCCCATCGAATTGCCCATGACGTGCACGGGCCCCGCGATCGCACGGCGGCGTC
>JBIIDD010000099.1:0-5058 GCA_044238565.1 Candidatus Nanopelagicales bacterium | reverse complement strand
CGTGCGCAGGTGGTCGGGATCGAGGCGGTGCTGCCCGACGGCAGCATCGTCGAGCACCTCGCAGGTCTTCCCAAGGACAACACCGGCTACGACCTCGCCTCCCTCCTCACCGGCAGTGAGGGCACCCTCGGCGTCATCACCGCCGTGCGCCTGCGCCTGCATCGCCCGCACGCGGCGTCATCCGTTGCTCTCCTGGGAGTCGAGACCTACGACGACGCCCTGCGTCTCATGCGTGACGCCGTGCGCCCCGGCATCACGCTGCTGGCCGCGGAGGTCACCGATCGCATGGGCGTCGAGCTCGCCATGCGCATGTCGGGTTTGCCGTGGCCGCTGGAGGAGATCCACCCCCTGACCCTGCTCCTGGAGGTCGCTGACGGGGGCGAGGGCGACGGATTCGATCCCGAGGTCCTCGATGGGCTCGACGTCGTCGTCGGGCTGGATCCGACCGAGCGAGCCAGGCTGTGGACCTACCGCGAACTCCAGGGGCAGGTCTTCACCGCGTACGCCGCCGAGCACGGAGCACCGCCCGCGCACAAGCTCGATATCTCGGTGCCCCTGCGTGACCTCGCGACGTGCGCCGCACTGCTGCGGGAGCGGGTGGAGGCCTACCCCGGCGTGATCGCCTTCGGTGTCTTCGGGCACCTGGGCGATGGCAATATCCACGTGGAGATCGCAGGACCCGAGCCTGACGACGAGGCCGTCGACATGATCGTGCTCGGTGCGGTGAGCGAGTTCGGCGGCAGCGTCTCCGCTGAGCACGGCATCGGCCGCGCCAAGAGCCATCATCTGCACATGTCGCGCTCACCCGCCGAGATCGCGGCGATGCGCGCGATCAAGGGAGCCCTCGACCCGCAGGGGATCATGAACCCCGGTGTGCTCCTGCCGTTAGAGTCACCGCGTGACTGATGAGATCCCCGTCGTCGGACTGCGCGAGCCCTGCCCCTGCGGGTCGGGCAAGAGATACAAGGCCTGCCACGGCAAGGCGCGCAACCGCGAGGCCGTCGCCCACGTGAGCCGCCCCTTCGAGGGCTTGACGAGCGAGTGCGACTGGGTGGCGTTCCGTGAGATCGTGCCCGCCGCGACCGCCCCTCTCACCCTGAAGGACGGCACGGATCGCAGGGTGATCCTCACCACGGTGCTGCCGCTGGCCTGGCCAGCGCTTGTGCGCGACAACGGTGACATCTACCTCGCCCTCCAGGTGACCACCGGATCGGGCGACCCCAGTCGTGACGCGGCCGACGCGCTCATGCGCGCGCTCGACAGCGAGCCGGGTACGCCCGTGCCTCCGGTGGGTCTGCCCGGCCCCGGTCCGCGGCTGCAGGATCTCATCGCCGATGTGCCTCTCGACGTCACGATCCACGAGGATTTCGACTACTGGATGGCCGACGAGGCAAGTGCCGACGCGCCCGGGGTCCGCGACTCGCTCGAGCGCGCCAACAGCAAGGTCATGCCCACGGTGCGCCTTGAGTCCGTCGATTCGGCGTACTGGGTGCAGATGGGCGACAAGGTCTTCCTGCGCTGGGTGATGCCGCATCCCGAGGAGAAGCTCCTCGACGCGATCGCTCGACTGCATGCCGCGGGAGGCAGTGCGCTCGCCGGTGTGCCCTCGCGCTTCGTCGGCTCCTTCCGCGCCGACGGTCTGCTCGTGCCGGTGTGGGAGCTCACCGAGGGCACGGGTGCGGCCGATGTCGAGGCCGCCGCGGCCGACTTCGGGCAGCGACTCGCCTCGGCCCTGGCTGTCACCGAGCCCCTCACCTCCGAGGAGCGTCGCGCCCGCGCCGGACTGCAGAACCGTCAGATCACCCTGCGCTGAGCCTCAGGCCTGGATGAACTCCACGAGCGTCCAGGCAGCGAGCGCAGCGAGTACGGCGGCGGATACGAGACGGATGCGCCACAGCGCCACGCGCTTCTGTAGCCAGCCTCCGATGAGTACGGCGATGCCCGCGACGAGGATGAGGGCGACCCAGGCGCCGAGGAAGACGGAGAAGGGCTCGCCCGTGCGTGCTGCCAGGCCCGCGGTGAGAAGTTGCGACAGGTCACCCCATTCAGCGGTGAAGAGCACGATGAAGCTCGTGATCGTGATGCGCATCGTCGACGTCGAAGCACCCGCATGACGCGCCGCTGACTCCTCGAACTCCTCGGCCTCCTGCTCCTCCTCTGCCTTCTCAGCACTGCGCGCACGCAATCCTGAGACGAGCATGAGGATCGCGCCAGCGGCGAAGAGAAGGAAGGTGATTCCGAGCACGAGACGCTGGGGGAGCAGGCTGAGCAGTCCACCTGCCGCTACGGCGATGGCGCTTTGGACCGCAAAGGCGAGTGCCACGCCGATCCACACCGCCAGCCGGCGGTAGCGCGTCGAGAGGACGAGGGTCGCGATGAAGGTCTTGTCGGGCAGTTCGGCCGGGAAGATGAGGATGAAGGCAAGCCCGACGGTGGCAAGATCGAGCACTAGGAATCCGGCAGTTTCGCCGCCAGAGTCGGCCAGATCACGGGGGTGTCGGGCTTGCGCGGCCCCGACCATGGCGCCGGCGTGAGGTAGAAGCGCTGCGCGAGATGGTACGCCGCCGATTCGTAACGACCACGAACGCGTCGGAAGATCTCGAAGGCCTCGTCCCGGTCACGTTCGATGGCTACGCCCGCGGAAGCCATGTAATCGAGCGCGTAGTCGAAGTCTTCGCGGCTTAGGGTCGACTCCTGTCGCCCATAAGTCATGAACACCTTCTCGGTGCTGGGGACCTGCCCGCGCAGGCTGTCCAGGGTGATGGCTTCGGAGACTGCCTGCATTCCCCGCGGGAGGTAGTCGTCCAACACCTTGGGCTGGAGCGGCGCACTGGGGTTCCGCTCCTCGACGCCGAAGACGGACAGTGTCGTCTTGAGGCGCTGCTCCCACGAGCGCAGGCGTATCACCGAGTCAAGCCCGATCTCAGCGGCATCGATCGACAGGATCGCCTGCGTTCCCTCCTGGAGCAGCGTGATCGTCCGGGGATCAGGTGAGTCCTTGGAGATCGCGCTGCTCAGTGCTGCTGCGTCCAGTGCCGACAACAAGGCGATGAGCCAGTTGCGGGTATTGACGGCTGATCGGAATCGGTTGAGCGAGGGATAGAGCGTTTGGGTGAGGCGCACCTGTGCCGTCCAGGGGATCCACTGGGCGAAGATCTTCGGGAGATCGCGTTCGCCCTCCAGCATCTTGACGCGCACGAGGAACTCCGGACCCCACTCGGGCGCGCCGCTCACGGACGTTTCGAGGAGCACGCGGGCCTCGCGGGCGAGGTAGGCCTGATAGAGCGTGGGGAGGAAGCCGATGAGCAGTGCGATGACAGCGGGCCCCGTCATCGCCGCGAAGAAGTCCAGGATCGTCACGCTCTCGCCCGGGGTGCCGATCAAGCCCAGCGTCAGCAGCCCGGAGCCTGCTTGGAGGAATGCATCGTTGATGGTCACGTCGGTGACCCCGAAGATCATGAGTGCGTATGCGGTGAGGAAGAGAGCGAGCCACACGATGAGTGCCGCCACGATGCCGAGTGGTCCGCTCCATGCCAGCACTCGATCGCGCCCCTGGTAGGACCGCATCAGGCGCGCAGCACCCGTGAAGACCGCATCCGTGCCCCTGATGATGACGGCGAAGAGCCACGAGACGGAGATGCGGGGGATCACCATCGTGCGGACGATGCTCATGCCTGCAGTGATGAGCAGCGCGACGCCGATGAGGAGGGGCACGCCACGAGCTAAGGGGTCCCATGACCCCAGGTCAGGTTCGAGCGCCCACATCACGCCCCGAGAGTAGTGGTGACGGGGGTCGGGCAGGCCCCACTAGGCTTCCCGGGTGACCTGGGATGCGCAGACCGGCGTGCTCGTCGTGGGCGCCATCGCACTCCTGGCGCTGGTCATCGCGGTCCTCCTGGCGCTGCGCACCAGCCGCATGAAGGCCCAGTACGCCGTCCTATCCGCGGCTGACGGGCGCGAGAGCTTCGTCGAGGTCGTGGCGCGCAAGACCGAGGAGGTCGAGGCACTTCGCGACGATGTCGCCCGGCTTGCCGACGACCTCCGCTCCACCCAGCGCGAGCTCCAGATGGCCGTCCGTCACATCGGGGTCGTCCGCTACGACGCATTCGGCGACATGGGCGGACGCATGTCCTTCAGTGCTGCCCTGGTGGACGATCATGGCAACGGCTTCGTCCTCACCTCGGTCCATGCCCGGAGCGAGTCGCGCAGCTATATCAAGCAGCTTCGCGGCGGCATGGCCGAGGTGAATCTCTCACCCGAGGAGTCTGCTGCCGTTGCTGATGCTGTGGCGAGCATCCCCCGCGGTCGGTTGGAGTAGACGCCGACGATCAGCCGGGGATCTTCACGCGGCCCATGCCCGTGAAGTGCGCGTTGGTCCACGGGGTGCCCTTGACCACGCCCTTCACGACACCGATGCCGTAGTCGGATGCGTGCACCACCTTGCCGTCGCCGATGTAGATGGCCACGTGATGGGCGCCATTCTCGAAGTAGAAGGCGAGGTCGCCGGGGCGGGCGTCCTTGAGCGGGATCCGCTCGGTCTGCTCGTACTGGGCACGGCTGTAGTGGGTGAGCTTCACGCCAGCCGCTCGCCACGAGAAGACAACGAGACCGGAGCAGTCGAAGACGTTGGGGCCGTCGCCTCCGGAGCCGTAGGAATCTCCCACCTGGGCCAGGGCGCGCTCCACGACCTGGGCGCGGATGCGATCCCCTTCGTCAAGGGAGTCGCGCTCGCGTTGAGCCCTCTGGCGATACTCGGCAGCCGCATGGCGACTGGCGTCCTCGTGGATGCTCCCTCGAGACGAGTTGTCTGCCAGTGCCGGTGTAGCGGAGGTGATGCCCATCCCTGCGATGAGGGCCGAAGCCATCAGCGCGGAGGCGAGGAGTGTCTTGGTGAGGTGGGCCGGGCGGGTGGTGCGGCGGATCGTGCGGCGCATGCGCTCCCTCTTCCGTCCGCCTCCCAGGTGAGCTGTCGGGCTCGGGCTGAAGAGCGCCCTACCCGCGTGCTGCGAGCACACGGGATTCGCCCCAGGAGGGCCTTGCCCTCCCGGCCGCGACCGG
>JBIIDD010000098.1:0-5069 GCA_044238565.1 Candidatus Nanopelagicales bacterium | reverse complement strand
AGTTGACGTCAAGCACCCTGTCGTCCTTTACCTTGTGGTTGCCGGTGGTTGTCTGCGGGTGAGGCGACTAGACCTCTTCGACGCTGGCCGGCTCACGCCGGGACAGGTCGATGCCGAGCTCTTCCGCGGCGCGGAAGACATCCTCATCGGTATCGCGCATCTCGATGGCGACACCGTCGCCTGAGAGCACCTCGACGTTGAGGCACAGCGACTGCATCTCCTTGACGAGGACCTTGAAGGACTCCGGGATGCCCGGCTCGGGGATGTTCTCGCCCTTGACGATGGCCTCGTAGACCTTCACGCGACCGAGGACGTCGTCGGACTTGATGGTGAGCAGCTCCTGGAGCGCGTACGCCGCTCCGTAGGCCTCGAGCGCCCACACCTCCATCTCGCCGAAACGCTGTCCGCCGAACTGGGCCTTACCGCCCAGGGGCTGCTGCGTGATCATCGAGTAGGGGCCGGTCGAGCGAGCATGGATCTTGTCGTCGACGAGGTGGAGCAGCTTCAGGATGTAGATGTAGCCCACCGTGAAGCGGCCCGGGAAGGGCTCGCCGGTGCGGCCGTCGAGCAGCTCGGCCTTGCCGTCGGAGTCCACCAGACGGAGTCCGTCGGCGGTCGGCCGCGTGGACTCGAGCACGAGGGACAACTCATCCTCGCGAGCGCCGTCGAAGACCGGGGTAGCCAGGCGCGTGCGGGGCTGACCCGAGCGCACCTCCTCGGGCAGCTTCGCCGTACGCGGATCCGAGGGGTTGGCCTCCCATCCGGCGTGTGCGACCCAGCCCAGATGCGTCTCGAGGATCTGGCCGACGTTCATGCGACCGGGAACACCGAGCGGGTTGAGCACGACATCGACCGGGGTGCCGTCGGGAAGGAAGGGCATGTCCTCGACCGGGAGGATCTTGGCGATGACGCCCTTGTTGCCGTGACGACCGGCGAGCTTGTCGCCCTCGGTGATCTTGCGCTTCTGCGCGACGTAGACGCGCACGAGGCGATTGACGCCCGGGGGCAGCTCGTCGCCCTCGTCGCGATCGAAGACGCGAACGCCGATGACCTTGCCGGACTCGCCGTGAGGCACCTTGAGTGAGGTGTCGCGCACCTCGCGCGCTTTCTCTCCGAAGATCGCGCGGAGCAGTCGCTCCTCGGGGGTGAGTTCGGTCTCGCCCTTGGGGGTCACCTTGCCGACGAGGATGTCACCGGGCACGACGTCGGCACCGATGCGGATGATGCCGCGATCGTCGAGGTCGGCGAGGACCTCCTCCGAGACGTTGGGCAGATCGCGGGTGATCTCCTCGGGCCCGAGCTTGGTGTCGCGGGCATCGATCTCGTGCTCGTCGATGTGGATCGAGCTGAGGACGTCGTCCTGCACCAGACGCTGGCTGAGGATGATCGCGTCCTCGTAGTTGTGACCCTCCCAGGGCATGAACGCCACCAGGAGGTTCTTGCCCAGGGCCATCTCGCCCAGGTCGGTCGAGGGGCCGTCGGCGACGACCTGGCCCTCGACGACCCGATCGCCCTCATCGACCACCGGGCGCTGGTTGTAGCAGGTGCCCTGATTGGAGCGATGGAACTTCTGCAGGCGATAGGTCGAGGTGGTGCCGTCGTCGTTGGACACGGTGATGTGATCCGCGGAGACCTCGGTGACGCCACCGGACTTCTCGGCAGTGATCATGTCGCCCGCGTCGTACGCCGCATGGAACTCCATGCCGGTGCCGACGAGCGGAGCCTCCGCGCGCAGGAGCGGCACTGCCTGGCGCTGCATGTTGGAGCCCATGAGCGCGCGATTGGCGTCGTCGTGCTCGAGGAAGGGGATCATCGCGGTCGCAACGGACCACAGCTGACGCGGCGAGACGTCCATGTAGTCGACCTCTGTGGCGGTGACGTAGTCGACCTCACCGCCCTTGCGGCGCACGAGCACGCGGTCTTCGCTGAAGCGACCGTCATCGGCGAGCATGGCGTTGGCCTGCGCGATGACGTGGAGGTCCTCCTCGTCAGCCGTGAGGTAGTCGACCTGGTCGGTCACACGGCCGTCGACAACCTTGCGGTACGGCGTCTCAACGAAGCCGAAGGCATTGACCCGGCCGTACGTCGCGAGCGAGCCGATGAGACCGATATTGGGACCTTCCGGGGTCTCGATGGGGCACATGCGGCCGTAGTGCGAGGGGTGCACGTCGCGGACCTCGAAGCCAGCTCGCTCACGCGAGAGTCCGCCGGGGCCCAGCGCCGACAGGCGGCGCTTGTGGGTGAGGCCAGCCAAGGGGTTGGTCTGGTCCATGAACTGCGACAACTGCGAAGTGCCGAAGAATTCCTTGATGGAGGCAACGACCGGTCGGATGTTGATGAGGGTCTGCGGAGTGATCGCCTCGACATCCTGCGTGGTCATGCGCTCGCGGACGACGCGCTCCATGCGCGACAGGCCCGTGCGGATCTGATTCTGGATCAGCTCGCCGACGGTGCGCAGGCGGCGGTTGCCGAAGTGATCGATGTCATCGGTCTCGATCTGGATCTCACCGCGCGGTGCCTCGGCCACGGTCTCGCCGGCATGCAGACGGGCGATGTACTCGATGGTCGCGGCGATGTCTTCCTTGCTGAGCGTGCTCTGGTTCAGCGGCTCATCGAGGCCGAGCTTCTTGTTGATCTTGTAGCGGCCGACCTTCGCCAGGTCGTAGCGCTTGGGGTTGAAGTAGAAGTTGTCGAGGAGCGCGCGGGCATTCTCGAGCGTGGGGGGCTCGCCCGGACGGAGCTTGCGGTAGAGGTCGAGCAGCGCCTCGTCCTGGGACTCGACGTGGTCCTTCTCGAGGGTCTGCATGATCGACTCGTAGGCACCGAAGCGCTCGCGGATCTCCTCCGACGTCCAGCCCAGGGCCTTGAGGAAGATTGTGACCGGCTGCTTGCGCTTGCGGTCCACGCGCACGCCAGCGAGATCCTTCTTATCGATCTCGAACTCAAGCCATGCCCCACGGCTGGGGATGATCTTGGCGACGAAGACGTCCTTGTCGCTCGTCTTGTCCGGCGTGCGCTCGAAGTAGACGCCGGGTGAGCGCACGAGCTGCGACACGACGACGCGCTCCGTGCCATTGATGATGAAGGTGCCCTTCTTGGTCATCAGCGGGAACTCGCCCATGAAGACCGTCTGCGACTTGATCTCGCCGGTCTCGTTGTTCATGAACTCAGCGGTGACGAAGAGGGGCGCGGAGTAGGTGAAGTCCTTCTCCATGCACTGATCGGCGGTGTACTTCGGCGGCTCGAAGCGGTGATCGCGGAAGGACAGCGACATGGTCCCGGAGAAGTCCTCGATCGGGCTGATCTCCTCGAAGATCTCCTCGAGCCCGGATGTCGTGGGGACATCCTTGCGGCCCTCGGCGATCGCAGCATTGACGCGGGCACGCCAGGCCTCGTTGCCCAGGAGCCAGTCGAAGCTCGCCGTCTGGAGGGCTAGGAGGTCCGGCACGGCCAGGGGCTCGCGGATTTTCGCGAACGACGCGCGGTGGAGCTGGGGGGACAAAGCAGTGGAGCGCGAGGCGGCCAAGAGGGGTCCTTCCACGTGTGCCGGGGCGCGCGGCATCGCCGGTGTCAAACCGGTCGGAAGCAGCGCAAAGCGGCAGCATACCCTCTGGGCACGCCGCTGTCGACCCCCGGGGGGTGCCAACGCCGGCCCTCGAGCGTGCCCTAGCCGTCGTGATCGGGGATTCCGATCAACGGTCCCCGGGGCGACAGGCCCCCGGGGGCGGGCGCGTTCCTCGGCTCGGCATCGGGTGAACCCGACCCCAGAAGTGGTGCGCGGGTAGATCGTGGCTCCCCAGAGCCGCTGAGTCAAGCGACGAGGCCGGACTGTGACCGGTGGCCCCCGGATCCAGACCTCACACCCCCGGCACTTCGGGCGAAACGGACTCCACAGGGGGTTCGGGCACGCCCGGCCCCGGGCATGCGAAGGGGCGCCGGGAGGAACCCGGCGCCCCTTGCAGTGGTGCGTGGACTACTTGACGGTGACGGTCGCGCCAGCGCCCTCGAGGGCAGCCTTGGCCTTGTCGGCCGTCTCCTTGTTGACCTTCTCCAGGACCGGCTTGGGGGCACCCTCGACCAGATCCTTTGCCTCCTTGAGACCGAGGTTGGTGAGCGCGCGCACCTCCTTGATGACCGGAATCTTGTTGTCGCCGCCGGCCTCGAGGATGACGTCGAACTCATCCTGATCGGCGCCAGCCGCAGCAGCCTCGCCACCGCCACCGGCAGCGGGAGCAGCAGCCGCGACAGCGACAGGAGCGGCAGCGGTGACCTCGAAGGTCTCCTCGAATGCCTTCACGAACTCGGAGAGCTCGATGAGGGTCATCTCCTTGAACACGTCGAGAAGCTCGTCGGTGCTCATCTTCGCCATGGTGGCGTCCTTTCGTTGGCCGGCCGAGGGCCGGGATTGATGGGGCCTCAGCCCTCGGTGGGGGTGGTGGACTCGGGTGTGGCAGCTGTTTCGCCGCCACCGTGGTGGAGAAGTTCCTCGACCTTGTGGGCAACGTCCTCGACGGCGTGCTCAACGCCGTGGACGACATCCTCGACCGCATGCTCGACGGCGTGGACAGCCTCCTCGGCGACATGCTCGACGGCCACGACAGCTTCCGCCACCTTCGAGGGGGCTGCACCTGCGCCGCCGATGATCGAGGGATCGGCCTCGGCCTTGATGCGCAGCGCTTCGACCGTGCGAGCCGCCTGCGACAGCGGCGCGGCAAAGAGCGACGCGGCCTGCGACATGGATGCCTTCATGGCGCCCGCGAGCTTGGACAGGAGCACCTCGCGGGACTCCAGGTCAGCAAGCTTCTTGATCTCGGCCGCGTCAAGCACGCGACCGTCCATGTAGCCGGCCTTGAGCACGAGGAGAGGGTTGTCCTTGGCGAAGTTCTTGAGGCTCTTGGCTCCCTCGACCGGGTCGCCCTTGATGAAGGCGATGGCGCTCGGACCAGAGAGCAGTGCGTCGAAGCCCTCCACGCCAGCCTCGCGGGCGGCGATCTTGGTGAGGGTGTTCTTCACGACCGCGTAGTTGGCGACGCCCTGGAGCGAACGCCGCAGCTGGCTGATCTGCGACA
>JBIIDD010000097.1:0-5123 GCA_044238565.1 Candidatus Nanopelagicales bacterium | reverse complement strand
AGCCGTCGGTGTCCTTGTGCTCGATGCCGTCGCGCGGCCCGACAAGCGGGCGCTCGACGGCATCCTTGACCGCCTGCGGCATCGTGGCGAGCACGGCCTCATCGACCTCGCCGATGGGCGGATTGGCACCGTCGTTGGCCTTCTGCGCGGCCATGACATACGGCGCCTTCGCGAAGGAGGCCTCGCGCAGATTCATGATCATGAGCTTGGGACTGAGTGGCTTGCCCGTCGCCCATGCGGGGCATTGCGACTGGCAGCGGCCGCACTCGGTGCACGTGGCGAAGTCGAGCGTGTCCTTCCACGTGAAGTCCTCGGTGCGGCCGACGCCGAAGGTGGCGTCGTCGGCCGGGTCCTCGAAGTCGATCGGCTTGCCACCGGAGTACATCGGCAGGAGCGGGCCGAGGCCATTGGGCAGCCGCGAGAAGGCGACGTTGATCGGCGCGAGGCCGATGTGCAGGTGCTTGGAGTAGAGCACGATGAGCAGGAAGCCGAGGATCACGGCGATGTGCAGGATGACGCCGAGGAACTCAAGCACCTCGAGGGTGGGCACACCGAGCGGCTCCATGAGCGAGGCGATCCAGTTGGAGAAGAACGCACCGGGCAGCTGTCCGTAGATGGCGAGCTTGGCACCGCGGTAGAGCTCCAGTGTCCAGAGGACGTTGAAGATCATGAGGAGCACGATCCACGCGGCACCGGTGTGCGAGCCGAAGAAGCGCGATGCACGCCCCTCCTTGGCGGGGTTGTTGAGCAGTCGGATGATCGCGAACATCACGATGCCGACGAAGACGAGGATGACGAAGAGGTCCTCGAGGAAGAGCACGATCGGCCAGGTGCCGATGATGGGGAACCAGAAGTTCTCGATGTAGACCTCTCCGAGCGCCTCGACGACGGTGATGCCGAGGACGAGGAAGCCCCAGAACGCGAAGACATGGGCGATGCCGGGGATGGCCCACTGCAGGAGCTTCTTCTGCCCGAGGACCTGGGTGCCCTCGAGCTCGGCCCGCTTGCCCACGTGGCTGGTCCGCCCCACGGCCGGCTGGCCGGAGCGGATCATGCCCTGCAGGAAGAGGATGCGCCGGATCGCGAAGAAGGCGGCCACCACGATGATGGCCGTCCCCAGCACGATGCGGACGACGTCGAGAGTCTCCATGGCGGCAGGCTACTACCGGTCAGTAACGCTCGCCGGGAACGGCGTCAGCCCGAGGACGTGCTCGGCGCGGGGTGAGTCACCGACTCGGGGGTTCCCTTGTCGGCGTCGGCGCCTGCCCGCTTGAGCAGGACGTAGCCCAGGACGCCGCCGAGGAGCACGAGCACCGCGGTGATGTACATCATGGTGGCGAAGGCGACGCCGTACGACGCCGTGGCGTCGGCCAGCGCCTCCTTGCCCAGTGAGGTCGTCGGTGCGGTGCTCTGCGCGGCGTATGTCGTCACGGCGTCGAGCCCCGTGCCGATCTGCGTCGCGGGCACTCCGGCGGCCTCCAGCTTGGCTGTCGTGCCGCCGAGTGTGAGCTTGTCGATGACGATGGTCGACGCAGCGAAGCCCAGGGCGTAGAAGAACTGCCCGACGGTGAGTCGGGAGCTCGTCACAGGCCCGAAGTACTTGGCTGTCGCCTCTTGGAGGATGAGCGAGCCGTAGGGCACGGCGGCAATGACGACCCCGGCACCGACGAGGAACTCACCCGGGAAGAAGAGCCAGAAGGACGTGCTCGTGTGCGTGAGCGCGAGGAGTACCAAACCGACTGCGGTGATGGCGCCGCCCAAGAGGAGGACGACGCGCGCCGTCAACTTTCCAGAGGACATCAGGCGCCCTGTGATGAGCCCCGCGATGATCCCGGCAAGGAGGAGGGGTAGCTGCCACAGGGAGACCTCGAGCGTCTTCAGGCCGTTCACGTACTGCCAGAGATTGGTGAGCTGCAGGAAGACGACGGCGTTGCCGAAGTTGTAGATGAATCCGGCGACCATGGCGGCAAGGAAGATCGGGTTCTTCAGGATGCTCACCGGGAAGAATCGATTCGGGTTGCGCGCCTCCCAGACGACCCATGCGATCAGCAGGATGAGGCCGGTGGTGATCGCTCCCAGCGCGAGCGGGCTCGTCAGGCTCTTGCCGAGTTCGCCGATGCCACCGAGGAGCGCGATGATGCCCACGCCCAGGAGCACCTGACCCAAGAGGTCTTTGCTGGGGAGCTTGATGCGCGGCTCCTTCGGCAGCAGGATCGGCACGATGAAGAAGCAGATGGCGCAAGCGGCCGGGATGACGAGGAACGCCGTGCGCCACTCGAGCGAGGAGAGCGCGCCGCCGATGAAGGTGAAGACCATCGTCGCCACCATGAGGACGGCGGTGAAGGTGCCCATGGCTGCAGCGAGTTTGCCCGGCTTGGCGGCTGCTCGGATGTAGGCGAATGCCGCACCGTAGACGGCACCCAATCCGATGCCGGCGATGACGCGGCCGAGCAGGTAGATCGCGGTGTCGGGTGCGAGGAAGACGACCAGATCGCCGATGATGGTGACGAGCAGTGCCACCTGAAGCACCTTGCGGCGCCCAAGGGAGTCGGCGAGCAGACCTGTGGAGATCGCGGTCGCGGCGAGCGCCAGCGTGGAGATGCTCGCGGCCAGGGAGGTGCTGCCCATGTCCAGCCCGCGCGCCGCACCGACCAGTGCCGTCGCGGCGATGTTGGGATCAGATCCCTGCAGCGCTCCGACGACTCCGAGGAAGGCGAGAGCGAGCGCGGGCTTCTTGACGGGATTCTCCTGGGGCGCGGGTGCGCTCGCCGGACTTGGTGCAGCGGACATCGGGGACCTCTCAGCCGGTTGTGGGGCGACGATAGGGGACAGGTGGGGTCGGGTGCGGGTCCCCCTTTAGACTCCGCCCGAATGGTCCGAGTGCCGGGGGGCGCGCCCCTATTCTCGGCGCACGCCCTCGACTAAGGAGCCATTGCCATGTGCACCAACTTCGCCTACCCCACCGCCAAGGACGGCACCGCGTGCGTCGGGCGGACGATGGAGTTCCCCAACGAGATCCCCTGGCAGCTCGGGGTTGCCGCGAGCGACCTGAAGGGCGAGTGCACCCTCGTGCCCAAGGGCAAGACCTGGCAGGCGAAATACGGCGTGGTCGGCATGTCGGCGTTCGACAACCCCCAGTGGTACGCCGACGGCATGAACAACGCGGGTCTCTCGGCCCACCTGCTCTACATGCCCGGTCACGCGACGTACTACGCGCCCAAGGGTGACGGCTCCGACATCGGGATCCTTGACGTGATCGCCTTCGTCCTCGGCACGTGCTCGACGGTCGCCGAGGCCAAGGCCGCGGCGGCCACCTGCAATGTGGTCAATGTGCAGCCGAAGCAGATCCCGATCCCCCTCCCCCTGCACCTGGTCCTGCACGACAAGGACTCGTGCGCGGTCGTGGAGTTCCACCCCGATGGCATGCGCATCACGGACAACCCCGTGCGGGTGGCGACGAATTCGCCCTACATCGACTGGCATCTCACCAATGTCACCAACTACCTCAGCCTCAGCCCGGACAATCCCGCACCCATCGAGATCAATGGCACGACGTTCGCGCCGTTCGCGCAGGGTCAGGGCTTCCGTGGGATTCCCGGAGACGGCACGGCGCCGGCGCGCTTCATTCGCGCGCTCACCTACGTGCGCTTCGCACCCGAGCCGGCTTCCTCCCAGGATGCGGAATTGCAGAGCATCCGCGTCCTGCACAACTTCGACATCGTGCCGGGCACGGTGATGGAGCCGGCGTACCCGAGCGGGATGACTCCCGAGCTCACTATCTGGTCGACGGTGTGCAATCTCACGGGCAACCGCTACCTCTACAACACCTTCACCGATCCGCAGTGGTTCGCTATCGATCTCGCGACGACAGACTTCACGACGTCGCGGTCCATCGCCTTCGCCACGAGCGGTGGAGTCTCCGCCAGCACGATCTAGGCCCTTTCCCACGATCCCCGGAGCGCGGATGACCACCACGATCCTCAAGGCCGACTCCATCATCACCATGGACGAGTCGAACCCTCGCGCCGAGGCCATTGCCTTCGACGATGTGACCGGCAAGATCCTCGCCGTGGGCACGGTGGCCCAGTGCCAGGCGGCGGCCCCGGGCGTCGCTGTCACCGACCTCGGCAGCACCGTGCTCATGCCGGGATTCATCGAGGCGCACAGCCACCCGATGCTCGGCGGCATGATCACGCAGTCGCCGTCCTACTGGATCGCGCCGTACATGGGGTATCCGAACATCAGCGACGTCCAGGCGCTGTGGACCAAGGTCAACGCCGAGCTCCCGCCGGACCAGCCGGTGATCTTCCAGGGGCTGGACCGCCTGCTCCAGCAGGCCGAAATGCCGACGAACGTCGACCTCGACACGTTCTTCCCCACGCGCCGGGCGGTCGTGCTCGACAACTCCGGGCATGTCGCCTACTTCAACTCCGCGGTCATCGCCTTCAACAAGTGGCCGGGGGGTAAGCCACCAGCGAATCCGTCGGGTGCGCACTTCGGTCGCAATGCCGATGGGACGTCCAATGGCGTCGCCTACGAGACGGCGGCGATGCTCGAGGCGGTCATGCCGACCGTGAAGGATGCCGTGCCGCATCCGTTGGAGTCGGCTGCGAGGTGGATGCAGTACATGGCCGGCTTCGGCATCACCGCGACGTCGGAGATGACCTACGCGACCAACATGCTCAAGGGATACGAGGCGCTCACGATGCAGCCCGACTCCCCGGTGCGCATGTCGCTCTATCACATGGCGATCGACTCCGACGCCGGCGTACAGGTGGATTCGCCCGATCCAGCCATGCTGCGCAAGCAGGGCGTCAAGCTGTGGGCTGATGGCTCGCCGTGGGTGGGCAGCATCGCCGCTTCCTTCCCGTACCTCGACACCCCGGCCGTGCAGAAGGCGGAGATTCCGCTCGGGCCCGGCGGCATGGCGATGATGAATTACACCCGCGTGGAGCTCGATGCCCTGCTGGCGAAGTACGCCCCGCTGGGGTGGCAGATGGCCTTTCACGTCAATGGAGATGTCGGCCTCGATGTCGTGCTCGACGCCTATGAGCAGGCGCTCACCGAGAACAACCTCATGGGCACCGACCATCGGTGGCGCGTGGAGCACTGCGGCGCGGGCC
>JBIIDD010000096.1:0-5129 GCA_044238565.1 Candidatus Nanopelagicales bacterium | reverse complement strand
CAGGAGCGCTGTCATCTCGTCAAAACTGCCGATGATCGCGACGACGAGCACGAGGCAGGCGACGGCGATCAGACTGAGGAGCGCAATCCCTGTCGCAGCGAGTGCATCACGTGCGGTGACGGGCAACGCATCGACAGAGACCAGGCGCGCTCGTCGCAGGACCACCCACGAGGCGACAGCCGCAGTCGCAACACCGGCGATGAGTGCCGTCCGCGTGGGAGAGATCGCCAGGTTGCGGCTCATCGCTGCGACGATCGCACTCACCGCAGCGAAGCTCACGCCGACGGAAAGAGCCACGGCCACCGCTTCCCCGCGCCGCGCGACGGAGGAGGCGTCGGCAGCCCAACGGGACGCCGCGATGACAGCAATGAGGGGAAGCACCGCGAAGCCCAGCGGGAGCAGCGTGAGCGTGACGCCGGCCACGGTCGGCGCCTGACCCAGACCGCTGAGCCAGGCCCCGGAGGCCACCTCGAGCATCTGGGTCCACTCCTGAGTGCCGGAGGGGTCGAGCATCCAGGCGGCGAGCGCCACGACCACGAGCGCGAGATAACTGAAGACCGCCGCTGCAGATCCGGCCGCCGCACCCGCCACCACCAGGGGCAGGGGGGCGCTCGGCACCTGCCCCACGGGGGCGCCCGGACGTGCGGTGAGGCTCACCGGACAAGAGTGTCAGCCGCGACAGGCTCGTCCGCGTAACGGCACGCGGGCATCCCCAGGCACACCAGCACCATTCGTAGCGGTGCTGCGCCGTGGATTCAGCCGCGCAAGAGGGCCCGCATCAGCCGGGCCGTCTCGCTCGGGGTCTGACCCACTCGGACGCCGACCGCCTCGAGGGCCTCCTTCTTGGCCGCGGCAGTCCCGGATGAACCGGAGACGATCGCGCCCGCGTGGCCCATCGTCTTGCCTTCCGGTGCCGTGAAGCCCGCGACGTAGCCGACCACGGGCTTGGTGACGTTGTCGGCGATGAACGCCGCGGCCCGCTCCTCGGCATCTCCACCGATCTCACCGATCATGACGATCGCCTCGGTCGCCGGGTCGGCCTCGAAAGCTGCCAGGCAGTCGATGTGAGTCGTGCCGATGATCGGGTCACCGCCGATGCCCACGCAGGTCGAGAATCCGATGTCATTGAGTTCGTACATCATCTGATACGTCAGCGTGCCCGACTTGGATACGAGTCCGATCGGACCCGGTCCGGTGATATCGGCCGGGATGATGCCCGCGTTGGAGACGCCGGGAGAGATGATGCCCGGACAGTTGGGGCCGATGATGCGCGTCGATCCGGCGTTGACGGCGTACTGGAAGAACTGCGCCGTGTCATGCACCGGGATGCCCTCGGTGATGACGACGCACAGGGGGATCCCCGCGTCGACGGCTTCCTCGACCGCGGCCTTGGCGAAGCGAGGCGGGACGAAGACGACGCTGACATTGGCGCCGGTCGCGATCATGGCTTCGCCGACGTCACCGAAGACTGGGATGCCGTCGACCTCCTGACCGCCCTTGCCGGGCGTGACTCCTGCGACGACCTGCGCACCACTGGCCACCATGCGACGGGTGTGCTTGGTGCCTTCGGACCCGGTCATGCCCTGCACGAGGATGCGGCTATCGGAATCGAGCCAGATCGTCATGCGGCACCTCCGGCCAATTCTGCGACGCGACGAGCCGCATCGTCCATGGTCTCCACCATCTCGACGAGGGGGTGATTGAACTCCGAGAGGATACGTCGCCCTTCGACAGCGTTGTTGCCATCGATGCGGCAGACGATCGGCTTGGTCACCGGCATGCCGCGTTCGGCCAACGCACCGACCGCCTGCACGATGCCGTTGGCCACGGCGTCACAGGATGTGATCCCACCGAAGACATTGACGAAGACCGCACGCACATCCGGATCGTTGAGCACGATGTCGAGGCCGTTGGACATCACCTCGGCACTCGCACCACCGCCGATGTCGAGGAAGTTGGCGGGGCGCACGCCGCCGAATTCCTCGCCCGCGTAGGCGACGACGTCGAGCGTGCTCATGACGAGACCCGCGCCATTGCCGATGATCCCGACCTCGCCCTCCAACTTGACGTAGTTGAGATCGAACTCCTTGGCACGCAACTCGATGGGATCGGTGTCGTCCCTGTCCACCAGGTCTGCATGCGATGCATGGCGATAGTTGGCGTTGTCGTCGAGTGTGACCTTGCCGTCCAGCGCCAGCACTCGACCATCGGCCGAGAGCACGAGCGGATTGACCTCGACGAGCGTCGCATCCTCCTTGACCAAGACCTGCCAGAGGCGGACAAGCACGTCGATGACCTGCTCGCGGATCTGC
Source organism: Candidatus Nanopelagicales bacterium (assembly GCA_044238565.1). Taxonomy (GTDB): domain Bacteria; phylum Actinomycetota; class Actinomycetes; order S36-B12; family S36-B12; genus Mxb001. The sequence goes on along the minus strand of JBIIDD010000096.1, from coordinate 2,817 downwards.
GCAGGGAAGCCAGCCTGATCGACGATGCTCGCAGCAACCGACTCGTCAACGCCGTCGATGGCGTCGATGCGCACCAGTGCCAGTGCCTCGGGCCGCGTCGCCGCGACCTCCTCGATATCGACACCGCCCTCCACGCTCGCCATCGCAAGAAAGGCGCGATTAGCCCGATCGAGCAGGAAGGAGACGTAGTACTCCTCGGCGATGTCTGTGGCCTCGGTGACAAGGACGCGGCGTACGACATGGCCCTTGATGTCGAGGCCGAGGATGTCGTGAGCGCGCGCCTGGGCCTCATCGGGAGTGGCCGCGAGTTTGACGCCGCCAGCCTTGCCCCGACCGCCGGTCTTGACCTGAGCCTTGACGACGACAGCGGTGCCGATCTTGCGCGCCGCCTCGTGAGCCGCGTCGGGGGTGGTGCAGACCTCCCCGGCTGTCACGGGGACCCCATGCGAATCGAAGAGGTGCTTGGCCTGGTACTCGTAAAGATCCACGGTTCCCTCCGGCTACGCCCTGCCGGGCTGCGACCTCGCGAGCCTACTGATCACGCATCGCCATCGGGCACGTGGGCACCGACCCACTGCACGATGGTCGGGAGCGGGGTGCCGGGGCCGAAGACCTCGGTGACACCCAGTGCCTTCAGTCCAGGGATGTCAGCCTCGGGGATGATGCCGCCGCCGAAGACCAGGATGTCCTCCGCCTGGCGATCGCGCAGCTCCTGCATCAACTCCTCGAAGAGCACCTGGTGCGCTCCGGAGAGCACTGAGATCCCGATGGCATCGGCGTCCTCTTGGACGGCAGCCTCGGCGATCTGGGCGGGAGTCTGGTGCAGGCCCGTGTAGACGACCTCGAAGCCCGCATCGCGCAGGGCCCTCGCGACGACCTTGGCGCCGCGGTCATGGCCGTCGAGACCGGGCTTGGCTACGACGATCCTCGCCGGCATGGCACCTCCCTGGCCTCGATGAGAGCGCCGAGCAATGCCGTCCCCGCGCTGGTCCGAACGATACCCGGGGGTCCGGAGCATGCCGGAGCGTCGTCAAGACACCGGCGCCACCGCGGACTAGCGTCATCGCGTGCCTCGCCTAGCGATCCCCCACGTGCCATACCCGGCCTGGGGATCGGCTCGCACCCTCCTCTCGCCGACGACAGCGCGGGGAGTCGCCGTGGAGGCAGCGTGGATCACCGCCCACCTGGCGATGTACCCACTCGGTCTCGTCGAGGAGCAGTTGCGGCAGCAGGAGCGGCACTCCCTCGAGGGCCTGCCCCCCGCCCAACGCGGCCTGCTCGTCGGCGACGTCGAAGCGGCCGGCACCCCGATCGTGCTCGTGCACGGGATCTTCGACAACCGGTCGATCTTCACGCTGCTCAGGCGGGGGCTGCACCGGCGCGGCTTCGGTTCGACATATGCCCTGAACTACTCCGCACTCACCGATGACATTCGTACCGTGGCAGCGCGGCTGGGCACCCTGATCGAGCAGGTGTGCGAGGAGACGGGGCACGAGCGCGTGCACGTGATCGGGCATTCCCTCGGCGGTCTCATCGGTCGATACCTCGTGCAGCGCCTCGGCGGTGACGAGCGCGTGCACACCCTGGTCACGCTCGGCACCCCGCATAGCGGCACTCTGCCCGCGCGCATGGTGCCCCTCGAGACCGCGAGGCAGATGCGCGTCGACAGCGAGTTGATCGCCGAGCTCGCCGGACCTGCACCGGGGTGCCGCACCCGATTCCTGGCCTTCTGGTCCGACATCGACCAGTTGGTCATCCCCCAGTCCCATGCCCGCGTCGAGCACCCCGACCTCCGAGCCCGCAACGTGCTCGTCCGCGGCGTCGGTCATCTCTCCCTGCCGGTCGATGGCCGGGTCATCAGGGAGATCGCCACGACCCTGTCCCTCCTCGACGATACGGACGCCGGTCCGGGTGGCCTGAACTCACAGGTGAACTGAGATCATGTGACTCACGTCACATCAATCGTCACATCTGTCACTTCAGTCACAGTGAGGTGGTCGTGGGCTACCCCCACCTGGTAGACCGCTCCTATGCGCCGTCTCGCCGCGCCGCTCCTCCTCGCGGCCACGCTCGTGGTCGCACAGGGCGCCATCGTGCTGGCCGCTGGGGCTCCGTCCTTCGCTGACGCGCCCCCGAGCGGCCCCGTAGCGGGCGCGGGTGGGGCCGGTGTCGCCCTTGGCGCCGGCGCCAACGTCGATCTCGCCACGACGGGTCGCCTCGATGGGTCCGCAGGCATCGCGCACCTGGCCTCGGTGACGGCGGCCCGCTCCCTGACGGTTCGCGCCACCGGCGAGGAGCAAGCGACGACCGAGCGCAAAGCCAAGCGCGAGGGCCCGGCGTACAGCTATCCGGTCACCTGGGGCACGCCCATCAGTGGCGACTTCGGTGAGGTGAGCTCCTCATGGCCGCGCGGGCACGCGGGCCTGGACTTCAATGGCGAGACGGGGGACCCCGTCTACGCAGCGACAGATGGTCGTGTGCAGTACGCAGAGTTCAATTACGGCGGCTACGGCAACCTGGTGATGATCATGCGCCCCGACGGCACGCAGACGCGCTACGCCCACCTCGACAAGATCAAGGTGAGCAAAGGTGACCGCGTGAATGCTGGAGACTTCATCGGCACGATTGGCAACACCGGCAACTCCACGGGATCGCACCTGCACTTCGAGGTGCGCGTGGGCGATGCCCTGACTCCGACGAACCCGGCCGGCCTCTGGACGGGCTCGCGCCCGGGGATTCCGGCTAAGCCTCCGGCCTGGGCCTGCCGCAACTTCGGCTGCTGACCTCCGGAGCCTGCTCCCCCCGAAAAAGCTAGAT
>JBIIDD010000095.1:0-5182 GCA_044238565.1 Candidatus Nanopelagicales bacterium | reverse complement strand
ATGGTGAAGGAGTCGAGCACGGCCACGCTGCGAGGTCGGCGAGCGCCAGGCTCGCTGACCTCCTCGGTGTGACTCTCGATGTGGATGCACCAGTCGGGGCATTCCTTCACGCAGAGCATGCATGAGGTGCACGCCGCCGCATCGAGCGCGATGGCGCCCCGGGCCTGCGGTGGCCGCGCGTCAGTCATCGTCCCTCCAGCCACTCAGGGGGTACGCCGGGCACGCTCACCCGGCGTCGCCCCGTCTCCTCGGCCCCCGGCCACGGCGTCTCCACGCGCGCGACGAGGGGAGTGTCCTTGCGCAGCGGCGGTGGACCGTCGATGCCGTGCAGCAGCAGCGGGCGCAGATCGGGGTGACCCCGGACCTCGACGCCGAACATCTCGTGGATCTCGCGCTCGTGCCACGCCGCAGCAGGCAGGACGTCGGTGACGGAATCGAGCACGGGCGCAGCGCGGTCGAGGAGGGTGTAGCCCCAGATCTCCTCCTGACCTCCGCCCGCGGGGCGGCGTACGAGATGGATGACGACATCGATCTCGTCGGCCTGCGGACGATCCACCGCGGTGAGCAGATCGAGCCGGTCGTAACCGTCGGCCACGTGGCGAGCGACCTCCGCGGCCCAGGGCTCCCAGAGCTCACCGGGCGGACCGCTCACGCGGGCACCACCAGGGAGACGAGGGCATCGACGAGCGCCTCGGGGCGCGGCGGGCAGCCCGGGATGTACGTCGTCACAGGGATCACACGGTCGACGCCCTGGGTGACCGAGTAGGAGTCCCAATAGGGCCCGCCAGAGTTGCTGCAGGCGCCGAAGGACACCGCGGCCTTGGGCTCCGGGAGCGACTCCCAGGCGGCAAGCACCTGCGGCGCGAGGGCATCGGTGACCGTGCCCGAGACGACCAGGACAGCGGCGCTCCCGAGGGAATCCGACTCCGCCGGCAGGAGGAGGCCGCGGCCGATCGCCGCGGCGAACTCCACCGCGCAGCAGGCCAGTCCGAGGTCGCGGACATGGATGCGGACATCGGGCCGGGCCGCAACGGCGTACACCCTCTGCTCCCCGGCCATGTGGGCAGCGTAATGGCCCAGGCGCGGCCAATTGCGCGGCTCAGTATCGACAGGACTCGCTCACAGCCGCGAAATCGGCCCGGTCGGCAGGCCCGCCCCCGTCCCGCGCGTCGGCACCAAACACGGGGCGCGCGAAGGGATGCGGGTGGACAATGGGGGCCGGCCCCTGTCCATGACGACGTGGCCCCCTGTCGACGAAGAGGTGAACGTGAGCACCCAGGCCAAGTCGGTCGTCCCCCTCGGCCACGTCGTGATCCGCTTCGCCGGAGATTCGGGCGACGGCATGCAGCTCACCGGCGATCGCTTCACCTCCGAGACCGCCGGCCTTGGCAACGACCTCTCCACCCTTCCCGACTTTCCCGCCGAGATCCGCGCCCCGGCCGGCACCCTCGCGGGAGTCTCGGCCTTCCAGCTCCACTTCGCCGACCACGACATCATGACTCCGGGGGACCGCCCCGATGTGCTCGTCGCGATGAACCCTGCGGCATTAAGGGCCAACGTCGGCGACCTACGTCCGGGCTGCGACCTCATCATCAACACCGACGAATTCACCAAGCGCAATCTCGAGAAGGTTGGCTATACCTCCAACCCACTCGAGGACGGCAGCCTCGACGCCTTCGCCGTGCACGACATGGCTCTCACGTCGATGACCGTGGAGGCCCTATCGGGTTTCGACATCTCCAAGAAGGACGCCGAGCGGGCCAAGAACATGTTTGCGCTGGGCCTGCTGTGCTGGCTCTACAGCCGTCCCACCGAGGGAACCATCAGTTACCTCAAGACGAAGTTCGCCAAGAAGCCCGAGATCTTGGCCGCCAACATCGCTGCCTTCGAGGCGGGCTGGTCCTACGGCGAGACGACCGAGACCTTCTCGGTGCGCTACGAGGTCAAGCCCGCGCCGATGCAGCCGGGTGCCTATCGCAACATCACCGGCAATCCCGCGCTCGCCTACGGACTCATCGCGGCGTCCCAGCAGTCGGGGCTGCCACTCTTCCTCGGCTCCTACCCGATCACCCCGGCCTCCGACATCCTGCACGAGTTGAGCAAGCACAAGGCTTTCGGTGTCGTCACCTTCCAGGCGGAGGATGAGATTGCCGGCATCGGCGCGGCTCTCGGCGCGGCGTACGCCGGATCCCTCGGAGTGACGACCACGTCGGGGCCGGGCATCGCGCTGAAGTCCGAAACCATCGGTCTCGCCGTGTCGCTCGAGCTGCCCCTCATCATCGTCGACGTGCAGCGCGGCGGTCCGTCGACCGGCCTGCCCACCAAGACCGAGCAGGCCGACCTGCTCCAGGCGATGTTCGGCCGCAATGGCGAGGCACCCGTCCCGATCGTGGCGCCGCGCTCGCCCGGCGACTGCTTCGACGCCGCCGTCGAGGCAGCCCGCATCGCCGTCACCTACCGCACACCGGTCTTCCTGCTCTCCGACGGCTACCTCGCCAATGGCTCGGAGCCGTGGCGCATCCCTGACCTGGACTCCCTGCCCGAGATCGACCCCGGCTTCACGACGGAGCCCAATCGCGAGGACGGCAGCTTCTGGCCCTACCTTCGCGACGAGGAGACCCTCGCACGCCCCTGGGCCATCCCCGGTACGCCGGGCCTCGAGCACCGCATCGGCGGGCTCGAGAAGGCCGACGGCAGCGGCAACATCTCCTACGACCCTGAGAACCACGATCGGATGGTGCGCCTGCGCCAGGCCAAGGTCGATGCGATCGCCCGCACCATCCCCCCGCTCGAGGTCGAGGACCCCGATGGCGATGCCCGAGTCCTCGTGCTCGGCTGGGGGTCGACCTACGGCCCCATCGGTGCCGCATGCCGCAATGTGCGCGCGCAGGGCATGTCCGTCGCCCAGGCGCACCTGCGCCACCTCAACCCCTTCCCCGCCAACACCGGCGAGGTCCTGCGCGGATACGACCGCGTGATCATCCCGGAGATGAATCTCGGACAGCTCGCACTGCTCATCCGCGGCAAGTACCTCGTCGACGCCATCGGCTACAACCAGGTGCGGGGACTGCCCTTCACCTCCGAAGAGCTCAGCACCACCATCACCGACGTGATCGGGAGCCTGTGACGCCATGACCGCCACCGACCTGCCCATGCCCGGTCTTGCCCTCGTCCCGCGCACCGACGAGAAGCAGACCGCGAAGGACTTCAAGACCGACCAGGAGGTGCGCTGGTGCCCCGGGTGCGGTGACTACGCGATCCTCGCCGCGGTGCAAGGCTTCCTGCCGGAGTTGGGTCTGCGCAAGGAGAACATCGTCTTCGTCTCCGGCATCGGCTGCTCCTCGCGGTTCCCGTACTACATGGACACCTACGGCGTGCACTCGATCCACGGCCGAGCACCGGCCATCGCCACCGGGATCGCGATCACGCGCCCCGACCTGTCGGTGTGGGTCGTCACGGGCGATGGGGACGCGCTGTCCATCGGCGGCAACCACCTCATCCACGCGCTACGCCGCAACGTCAACCTCAAGATCCTGCTCTTCAACAACCGGATCTACGGCCTCACCAAGGGCCAATACTCGCCGACCTCCGAGACCGGCAAGGTGACCAAGTCCACTCCCCTGGGCTCCCTCGACCACGCCTTCAATCCAGTGTCCATCGCACTCGGCGCCGAGGCTTCCTTCGTCGCTCGCACCCTCGACTCGGACCGCAAGCACCTCACCGAGACCCTGCGCCGCGCCGCTGCGCATGAGGGCACCGCGCTCGTGGAGATCCTGCAGAACTGCAATATCTTCAACGACGGCGCCTGGGAGCCGCTCAAGGACGCTGACACCAGCGACGACTACCTCATCCGCCTCGTCGATGGAGAGCAGGTGCGCTTCGGCAAGGACCGCGACAAGGTCGTCGTCCGCGGCGAGCAGGGCCACCTGGCCATCGCGGATGCCGGCTCCGTCGCCGAGTCGGAGATCATCGTCTACGACTCGCATGCCGAGGATCCCGGTGTCGCCTTCGCCCTCTCCCGCCTTGCCGATGTCCACTCCCTGAACGACACCGCCATCGGCGTCTTCCGCGATGTGCAGCGCCCCTCCTACGACAGGCTCGTGCGCGAGCAGGTGGCCGGCGTACGCGAGTCAGGCGAGGGTGACCTAGAGGCGCTGATCCGGGGCAAGGACACCTGGACAGTCTCCTGAGCACCACACCCCGATCCGAATTCACCACCGGCCTGCTCTTCGGCATTGCCGCCTACGGCCTGTGGGGCGCTTTTCCGCTCTACTTCTCGCTCTTCGACGGCGTCAATCCCCTCGAGGTTGTGGCCTACCGCATCGTCTGGTCGCTGGCCTTCTGCTTCCTCTTGCTGCTCTTCATCAGCGGCGGTTGGCGCGCGATGGGCCGCACACTGCGCGATCGGCGCAGCCTCGGGCTGCTCACGCTGGCCTCCATTGCGATCGCAGTCAACTGGACGACGTACGTCTACTCCGTGTCCACCGATCAGGTCGTCGAGGCGGCCCTCGGCTACTTCATCAATCCCCTGGTCTCCGTGGCCATGGGAATCGTGATCCTGCGCGAGCGCCTGCGCGCCCCGCAGTGGACGGCGGTGGCGGTCGCGGGCCTCGGCGTCCTCATCATCGGCATCGCCGAAGGTGCGGCCCCATGGATCGGCATCATCCTGGCCCTGAGCTTCGGCAGCTACGGCCTGCTCAAGAAGCTCGCCGGCGTGGGCGCCGTCACGGGACTCACGGTCGAGACCCTCGTCCTGCTACCCGTCGCAGGGGTGGTCCTCGGCTACTTCGAGGTGCAGGGCAGCGCTGCCGTGGCAAACAGCGGATGGGGCATGGGCGTGCTGCTCGCCCTCCTCGGGCCCGTGACCGCCATCCCCCTCATGTGGTACGCCGCCGCGGCGAATCGACTGCCCCTGGCGACGCTCGGCGTGCTGCAGTACGCCACGCCCACGGTCATCTTCATCCTAGGCATCACGGTCTTCGGCGACTCCGTCAACACGGGCGAGTGGATCGGCTTCTGCCTCATCTGGCTAGCGCTCGCGATCTTCTCGACCGACGCGATCAGGCGGTCTCGCAAGCCGAGTCGCGTGGACGAGCTCGAGGTCACCGAGCCGACCTAGATGCCCGCGCGCTTGGCCTTATCGAGGATTTCCGCGCGGCCGCTGGCCCCGAGGAGCTGACCC
>JBIIDD010000094.1:0-5220 GCA_044238565.1 Candidatus Nanopelagicales bacterium | reverse complement strand
CGTCGGTCACCGCGGTCCGCTGACGCGTCTGACGTCGCGCGGGTGCTTCAGTCATGATGGTGCTCCTCAGCAGGATGCGGGTGACGCTGTCGTCGTCTACGCACAGGGTAGGCCGCAATGGCGGAGATGAGGAAGACCGCCAGGGCAAGCAGGACGATGGTCGGTCCGGGAGGCACGTCGAGGGAGAAAGACGTCGTGAGTCCGGCGAGCGAGCAGGCCAACCCGAGTCCCACCGCAGCTATCGCCGTGGTGCGAAAGGAGCCGGTGAACTGCTGGGCGGCAGCCACGGGCACGATCATGATGGCACTCACGAGGAGCAAGCCCACGGTGCGCATGCCGATCACCACGGTGACGGCTGCGAGCACGGTGAGCAGGATGCCCAGGCGGGTTGTGCGGATGCCCTGCACGTGCGCGACGTCTGGATCGAGCGTCATCGCGAACATCTCGCGGCCGAAGATGACGAGGATGACCACGACGAGTGCGCCAGCACCGACGAGCCAGGCGATGTCCTCGGTGGCCACTGTCGAAAGCGAGCCGAAGAGATACTGGTTGAGCGCAGTGGATGCCTTGCCGGAGGCCAGTGACGTGAGCATGACACCACCGGCTATCCCGCCGTAGAAGACGAGTGCGAGTGCAAGGTCTCCCGCGGTGCGGCTCTTGGCTCGCACGAGTTCGAGCACGAGCGCCCCGAGAGCGGCGACGACGAGCGCGGTCGGCACGGGAGCCAGTCCCGTGAGGAAGGCGAGTCCGACGCCGGTGAGGGCAACGTGGCCCATGCCGTCTCCGAGCAGTGCGAGTCGACGCTGGACGAGGAAGACGCCGATGAGCGGGGCAATGAGGCCGATGAGGGCGGCAGCGATGAGCGCCCGCTGCATGAAGTCGTATCCGAGCATGCCCATGTCAGCCTGCTCCCGGCTCGAGAACCCCTGGCTCGGGCGCACGCATGACGACGTCCTCGCTGTGATGCCAGACGCGCTCACGCAGATGATCCGGGACGGGTGGGGGTCCGTCGTAGAGGACGGTCGCGGTCTCACCCCGCGGCGAGCCGAGCACCACGATGCGTGACGCGAGAGCAGCGAACGGCCCGAGCTCGTGGGTAACGAGCACGATTGTCCGACCCCTCTCACGCAGCGAGCCGAACGTCTCCGAGATTCGCTCCTGGCTCTCGGCGTCGACCCCTGCGGTCGGCTCGTCCAGGACGTAGAGGTCGGCGTCCTTGGCCAGCGCGGCGGCGATCATCACGCGGCGCTGCTGACCGCCGGATAGGGCGTCGAATCGGTCGCGTCGACGGTCGGCCAGTCCCACCTGGGCGAGCGCCTCGACGACGCGCTGTCGGTCACCTCGGCGGGGGAGTCGCTGCTGCGGTGAGATGAGTCCGGCGCCCACCACCTCGTGCACGGAGACGGGCACGGCGCCGGCGGAGTGGAGGCGCTGGGGGACGTACGCCAACCGGCCCCAATTGCGAAAGCGTCCGATCGGCGTACCGAAGACGTCGATCTCGCCACTCGTGATGGGCAGAAGCCCGAGGATCGCACGCATGAGCGTCGTCTTGCCGGAGCCATTGGCACCGAGGACGGCGACGAACTCACCTGATTCGACGACGAGGTTGACGTTGCTCAGGATGCAGGTGGCCTCGATGTCGATGCAGACGTCCCGACAGGTGAGAGCGGTGCTCACGGGCACAACTCCCCTCGTTCGGTCAGGTGCACCCCTGGCCCGACCGCACCTGCTCGAGATTCGCCTGCATGATGGTGACGTAGTTGCCAGTGGAGCCCTCGAGGAGACCCTCGAGGGGATCGAGGATAGCCGTCGTGGCTCCCGTCTCGGCCGCGAGCGTCTCCGCGACCGCGGGATCGACGAGGGTCTCGTAGTAGATGGTCGTGACTCCGCGGTCGCGCACGAGATCGGCGACCTCCGCCACGCGCGCGGGGGAGGGCTCCGCGTCGGGCGTGAGGCCGGCAATGCCGATCTGAGCGAAGTCGTACTGCTGGGCGAGATAGCCGAACGCCTCATGGCTCACGACGAGGTCCCGGCTGCGACACTCGGCCGTGCCCGTCGCCCACTGGTCGTTGAGAGAGTTCATGGAGTCGGTCAGTGCCTGTGCTCCTGCTGCGAAGGGCCCTGCGGCGTTGAGTGCGCTGAGACGCGCCGCGATCTCGTCGCCGATGGCTGCCATGTTGAGCGGGTTGAGCCACACATGCGGATCGCCGTCGAGCGCACCGTGCTCGTCTTCGTGCGCGTGCTCGTCTTCGTGCGCGTGCTCGTCGGCGTGCTCGTCCCCGCCCTCGTGTGCATGGTCCTCAGCGGGCAGCAGCGACAGCGCCTCGGTGACGTTGAGTGCGCGATCGGGTGCCTCCTGCTCGATGGCCTCGTCGAGAGCGGGCTGGAAGCCGGGGATGTAGAGCACGAGATCGGCCTCGCCGATCTGGGCGACCTGCTGGGGGCTGAGCTCGAGGTCGTGCGCCTCTCCGCCGGGCGGGGTGAGGTTGATGACCTCGACGGCGTCACCTCCGACCTGCTCGGCCGCATAGGCCAGCGGGTAGAAGCCGGCGACCACGCGCAGCGGGACGCCGGGGGTGGGTGAACTCTCGGCGGTGCCGGAGCCGCCGCAGGCGGTGAGAGAGAGGGCGAGGGTGCCCACGAGGACCGGGGTGGCGAGGACGAGGCGCATACCCGCCATCGTGGCCTAAATGAACATGATTGTCAATTTAAGTCTGACGGGTGCTGCCTACAGCCGACCCATGGCCTTGAGGACGGTGGCTCCTGCCAGGGCAACGACGACGAGGCCTCTCAGCAGGCGCCCGCTGGCCGGGATCGCCGGCCAGGAGAGCACGAGGAGCCACAGGAAGAAGAGCGTGAGGACGCCCAGGATGAGGGCCCCGAGCCAGGCGAGGGAACCGGTCTGGATCATGCCGAGCACGAGGAGCACGGCCATCACCACCACGACGAGCCACTTCGGCACCCGGGTGAGTCTGGTGAGGAGCGGCAGGCTCATGCGTTGCATCGGCGTCAGATCCTGCGGCGCCCGCGGCGATGGTGAGGGCGACGACGGCTGCCCGGAGCCCTGGGGGCCACGCGGCCCGCGCACGCCGGGGCGCTTGTCACGTGCGGCCATGGTGATCCCTCGCTCTCGTCTGCTTCCCAGCCTAACTACGGTGAGAGGCATGCTGCCAGCAGATGAGTCGGGGCAGCCCGACAGGGGCGGCTTGGCCGACCCGCCGGGCCCGACCCCCGGGTTCATGGCGCTGCTGCGCTTCCGAGCCCAGGATGTCGCCAGCCTCATGGTGGGTCTGCGCGAGTCGGTTGCGGTGCTGGCTGCCAAGGAGGGATTCCGGTCCGCCGAGGTCTGCCGGGCCGTCGACGATCCCGAACTGGTCGTGTTGCACCTGACGTGGGACACCGTGGGTGCCTATCGACGCGCACTGTCCGCGTACGACGTGAAGGTCCAGGTCGTGCCAGTGATCTCCCAGGCCATCGATGAGCCCACGGCTTTCGAGGAACTGCACGTGCGCGACGCGCGTGGTGCTGCTGACGCCACAGGTGCGCTCGCTGCCGACGCCGGCACCGTGCGCCTCGGCCATGCTTCCGCGGACATCGTGCCGCCGGCCCCGTCATGACGGCCTTCGACAATCGCGCAGAGGCCGGCCGCCAACTCGCCACTGCGCTGCGCGACATCGTGGCTTCGATGCAGGAGCCGCTTCTCGTGGCGATTGCTCCCGACGGTGTGCCAGTCGCGGTGCCGGTGGCCGACGCCCTCGGACTTCCTCTTGCGTGCGTCTCGCTCGAGCGTGAAGGTGAGCCGCGCGTCACGCAGGTGCCGGATGTGATGGGTCGCGAGGTCATCGTCGTGGACGACGGCGTCGAGACGGGCACAGCCGCGGGACTCGTCGGCATGGCCCTGCGTGAGGCGGGTGCCTCGCGACTTGCTCTCGCGGCCCCGGTCTGCCCGCGCCAGGCCGAAGCGGGCCTGCAGGCGCTCTACGACGCGATCGTGGCGATCCATCGACCGCTTGCCCGCCGCGACCTACGCTGGCATTACGTCGACTTCGACTCCATCGATGAGGCCGAAGCGCAGCGACAACTCGACGCTCGCTAGGGTGAAGGCCCCGTCCGGCAGTCCCTGCCGGGCTTGTCCGCCGACAACCAGCCGGAGTGGATTCATGGCCGATCGCGTCGATGCCGTCGTCAATCTGAGCAAGCGCAGGGGTTTCGTCTTCCCCTCATCCGAGATCTACGGCGGCACCCGCTCCGCCTGGGACTACGGCCCGCTCGGCGTAGAACTCAAGGAGAACATCAAGCGCCAGTGGTGGCAGGCCGTCGTGCGCGGCCGAGATGACGTGGTGGGGCTGGACTCCTCGGTCATCCTCGCCCCGCAGGTCTGGGAGGCGTCCGGGCACGTCTCCGCCTTCGTCGATCCGCTCACGGAGTGCAAGAAGTGCCACAAGCGCTGGCGCGCCGATCAGCTCATCGAGGCATACGAGGAGAAGCACGGGCGCGCACCGGAAGGCGGTCTCGCCGAGATCGTGTGCACCAACTGCGGCACGAAGGGCGACTTCACCGAGCCGCGCGACTTCAACGGCATGCTCCGCACCGCCGTCGGTCCGGTCGAGGACGCCGGGTCGGTGCACTACCTGCGCCCCGAGACCGCGCAGGGCATCTTCGTCAACTACCTCAACGTGATGAACGCCGCTCGCAAGAAGCCGCCCTTCGGCATCGGCCAGACGGGCAAGAGCTTCCGCAATGAGATCACGCCTGGCAACTTCATCTTCCGCACCCGCGAGTTCGAGCAGATGGAGATGGAGTTCTTCGTCAAGCCCGGCACCGACGAGGAGTGGCATGAGTACTGGCTGCAGCAGCGGTGGGACTGGTACGTCGACCTGGGCATGAATCCCGACAACCTGCGCTTCTTCGAGCATCCGAAGGAGAAGCTCAGCCACTACTCCAAGCGCACGGTGGACATCGAGTACCGCTTCCGCTTCGCCGGATCCGAGTGGGCCGAGCTCGAGGGCATCGCCAACCGCACCGACTTCGACCTGCGCACGCACTCCGAGCATTCGGGCACGGATCTCTCCTACTTCGACCAGGAGTCCGAAGAGCGCTGGGTGCCCTTCGTCATCGAGCCCGCAGCAGGACTCACGCGCTGCGTGCTCGCCTTCCTCCTCGATTCCTACGACGAGGACGAGGCACCCAATGCCAAGGGTGGCGTCGACAAGCGCACGG
>JBIIDD010000093.1:0-5223 GCA_044238565.1 Candidatus Nanopelagicales bacterium | reverse complement strand
ATTGTCCACGCTCTCCGTCGACTCATGGACGTGCGCAGGGACGTAGATGAAGACGAGGATGAAGGCCAGCACGGCAGGCGGGACGGCGATGAGGAAGACGGAGCCCCACCAGAACGACTCCAGCAGGGCACCGGCGATGACCGGTCCGATGATCGCCCCTCCGCCGCTCAGCCCGGACCACAGCGCGATGGCGCGCACGCGCGCCTTGCCCGGTCCCCACAGTGCCGTGATGAGCGCCAGCGTGGTCGGGTAGGCGAGACCAGCTGCCACGCCCGTGAGGACCCGGCCCGCGATGAGGATGTCGATCGAGGGTGCCCACGCCGAGATGGCACTCGTCGGCAGCGTCAGCGCCATGCCGAGGAGGAGCATGAGCTTGCGGCCATAGCGATCGCCGAGCGCCCCGAGGTAGAGCACCGACATGGCCAAGCCCAGGGTGCAGCCGATCGCGACGAGATTGATCTGAGTCTGGCCAGCATCGAAGGCCTTGCCGATATCGGGAAGAGCGACATTGGCCACGCTCAGATTGAGGTTGGCGACGATCGCCGCGAGGATCAGCGCTGTGAGCGCCAGGCCAGCTCTCGCGGGAGCGGCCGGTGTTGCCGGTGTTGCAGGTGCCGCGGACGTGCCCGCCATGTGATCCTCCCCTGGACAGCGGCATCCTGCCAGAGCCGGATGGCGAGCAGGGTCAGGAGAGGATGTCCTTGCGGTCGAACCTCAATATGGCGATAGCCGCCAGCACCGCAAAGGTCACCACGGCGTACGACGCTCCGATCGCCATGTCGTCCCAGGCGATCTGCTGGCCCAGTGCGTCAGCCCAGGAGCCGCCGTAATCGGTGGGCAGGAGCCTCCTCAGGTTCCCCAGAGCATCGATCGCGTCGATGATGTTGAGGACGATGACGATGACCACAGCAGCACCCACCGCACCCAACGGGACATCGGTGAGCACGCTCATGAGGAAGGCGATGCCCGCGGGTATGAGGAGTTGGATGGCGATGTAGACGGCCACGATCGCCAGCCGCTGCCACGAGGTCGCCACATCGAATGAGCCGCCCAGAGGGCTGGTGAGCGGCGCGGACCCGAAGACGACAAGCGCGATGAGGAAGGACACCGCGATGAGGATGACGAGAGTGACCGCGGTGAGGATCAGGCCGACGATCATCTTGGCGCGGAGGAATCGACGTCGGGGCACGGGTGCGGCGAGCAGGTAGCGCATGGTGGACCACGACGCCTCGCTAGCCACCGTGTCGCCGAGGAACATCGCCGCAATGATCGTGAGCAGGAAGCCGGACGAGAAGAGCAGCATGGTCAGGGTGAAGTTCCACGGCCCTGCAGTCGCAAGGCCCACAAGATCGAGATCACCATCACCGAATCCCCGCGACTCAGGCCCGAGCTTGACGGCGGCAACGACGATCAGGGGCAGGGCAACCGCGAGGGCGAAGGCCACCAGGGTGCGCCGGCGACGCAACTGCCGGATGAGTTCGACCCGCACGGTGAGGGTGCGGCGCGCAACATAGGGCGTCTCGACAGTCGTGCTCACTGGTCCACCCGATGCCCTTCTCCCACGAGCTCGAGGAAGACGTCCTCGAGCCGCAGGCCGCTTCGGCCCGCGAGGATCTCCTCGACGGTCCCGGAATAGATCAGATGGCCGTGGTTCATCACCACGACTCGGGAGCAGGTCTGCTCGACCTCGCTGAGCAGGTGCGACGACACGATCACGGTCTTGCCCGAGGCCGCGTAGTCGTGCAGCACCTGGCGCATCTCTCGGATCTGCGGCGGATCGAGTCCGTTGGTGGGCTCATCGAGCACGAGCAGGTCGGGAAGTCCGAGCATGGCCTGGGCGATACCTAGTCGCTGACGCATCCCCTGGCTGTAGGTGCGCACCTTCCTATCGATCGCGGAGCCGAGCCCGGAGATCTCGAGCACCTCGTCGAGGTGGGGGTCACCGCCCTCACGCCCGCTCGCCCGCCAGAAGAGATCGAGGTTCTGCCGGCCCGTGAGGTGGGGCAGGAATCCGGGGCCTTCGATGAAGCTGCCCACCCTCGCCAGCACGGGCGCTCCTGGGCGCACATGCTGGCCGAAGATCCACGTGTCCCCGCCCGTCGGACGGATGAGACCCATGGCCATCCGCATGGTCGTCGTCTTGCCTGCGCCGTTGGGTCCGAGCAGGCCCAGGACCACACCCGGGGGGACTTCGAAGGTGACTCCGTCCACCGCCTTGAGACCACCCTTGAACTCCTTGGCGAGGTCGCGCGTGGCCAGAGGCACCGAGGCGAGTTCTGGTCGCGCCTCGCCGGAGCGGTCGCGCGGCCTCAGCAAGGCCACGACGAGCCAGATGAGCGCGGTGATGATGGCGGCGCCGAGCGGCCAGACCCACGGCGGCGTCCCGACCGATGCGGTAGTACCCCGCAGCGTGGGCAGCAGAAGCGGTCCCTCGGCTGCCACCGTGTAGACGGCAGGACCGGGGGGCATGCGATACCCCTGATCAGTCGTCGCGATGACGAGGGCAAGGCGATCCCCTGCCGCCGCCTCGGTGACGATCCCGGGCAGCACGACATCGACGGTGACCGGATCAGGGCCGAGGTCTTCGATCCGAATCGGGGCAACGAGTCCCTGAGGAAGGGTCTGCCTCCCATTGGCACTCACGATGCGCAAGGAGGCGAAGAGCACCGCCTCATCCACCGTACGGTCGCTGCTCACCGTGAGGCGGGCGCGCGTGGCGCCGACGATGCGCATCGACTGTCCGAGCGACTCGGTGAAGAATCCGGCCGTCTGCCCGGGGAGGGGCACGGCAAGCAGGTCACCGGCGAGGCTCGCGAGCCCACCGGCACCGGGAAGGGATGTGATGGCCGCAGGAGCGCCGCCTGCGGGGGCGAGCACCTGCTGCGGCGGTGCCGCTACAGCCATCTCCACCGTGCCGTCTCCGAAGATGCCTGGGTAGCTCGGCGCCGACAGCACCTCCACAGTGCCTGGATCGCGGTCACTCAGGGCGGATGCCTCGACCAGCGACACCTCGAAGTCACCGCTCACCGCTGCACCACCACGTAGGTGCTGGTCGAACCACGCTTGCGTGAGCGCGCGCAGTCGATCCGTCTCGGCGATGCCGCCGTCATGCCCCCCTGCGTGCCAAACGACCTTCACCGGCGCATTGGTGATCTGCTCGGCATTGGCATTCGCCTGGGTGAGCGGGAAGAGCGAGTCGGCCTGCCCGGCACCCAGGAGGACCGGAGCGGTGATGCGGTCAGTGATGCTGCGAGGTGAGGATTGCGCCATCAGCTCGGACGCCTCCGGGGAGACAACGCCCACCGTGACTGCTTCGACGTAGGCAGCGCACCACTCCGCGGTGAAGCGACCGCACTCACTGACGGGCTGACCGGGTTCGAGTCCCAGCCCGGAAGAGAAGAAGAGGGAGGTCCACAGGCTCTTGAGGACGCCGGGCTGGACTCCGTCGACGGCACTCTGCGCGAAGAGCGACGTCTCGAGGTCATTCCAGGTGATGTCCGCAGCCACCGCATCGACGCGCTCGTCGTAGCCCGCGAGCATCAGGGCGAGCGCCCCTCCGTAGGACCCTCCGCCTACTCCGACGACCGGGTCTCCGGGCGCTTCGGTGGTGACGCTGGCGAGGCTGGCGAGGTAGTCGATCAGCGCGGAGGCGTCGGCCACTTCGAAGTCCGGTGCGTTCATCGAGATCTGCCCGGTCGACTCACCGAAGCCGCGCGCGGTGTAGGCGAGGACGACATAGCCCGCATCCGCAAGAAGCTGCGCCTCTTCGGCCACCCCCTCCTTGCTACCGCCGAAGCCATGGGCAAGCAGCACGGCCGGGGCCGGCGTGACCTCGGGGACATAGACGTCTGCGTCGAGCTGCACCGGGGTGGGATCGCTCGCCGAGGTCGCGGCGCCGGTGAGCATCATCGAGACCGGCGTGACCTCGGCTCGGGCTATAGCGGGTGCGCAGATGAGACCGAGGGCAACTGCCGCGGCACCGGTGACCCCCAGGACGGTGCGCATCGTTCGACTATAGGCGGGGATGTAGGTCGCAGCACCTCTAGCGCAGGCGCGCGCCGCGATATGTGCCGTCAATAGCGTCGATCAATGCCTCAAACCAACCGGCTGCGAGAAGTTGTGCGCGGACGCGCTCATTGAGGCCCCCCGTGGTCTGGTGCTCCATCGGCAGGGCGAGGCGCTCGGCATCGGGGGTCGCCTGGCCGACGGCGGCGAGACCGTCAAGCTCGGCGCGGACGTAGCGTGAGGCCGTCTCCTCGTCGATGCCCTGCTCGACAATCCAGGCAATCAGGGCGTTCTGCACCTCGTAGTAGGTGGACATGAACGCCGATGCGCAGCTCAATGTGCGGATCAGCGACTCATCATCGAGTGTGACGATCTCACCGAGTCCTGTCAGGGCCGAAACGACCTCGGGCATGGGTGGGCTGATGACGAGGGGTCCCCGTCGCAGTGCGATCGCTGGCAGGGGGATGAGTTGACACACCCGATCTGCAGGTGCGACCAGCGGCGCGATCCCGCTCGGCGGGGTGCCTGCGATGAGGCTCGCGATGATCTGGTCGTCCCTGAACACAAGCCCCTGGAGCGCCTCGTCGAGTTGCTGCGGACGCATGCCGAGTACGACGATGTCGCACGCATCGATGACGGCCTGATTGGATTCCAGTCGCATGCATGAGGGGAACTCTTCGGCCAGGCGGCTCGACCTCTCCTGCGAACGCGGGGAGAGAAGGAGTTGGTCGTCGCGTTCAGCGCGTCCGGCCATCGCACGGACCATGGCCTCCGAGATCGTGCCCACTCCCAGGAATCCGATACGTGCCATGCGCGCATCATGGCCCACTAGGCTCGTCCGGACCGAGAGGAGGGCACCGTGACCGGATTCCTCGCTGACCTGACCGGCTCCTTCGCCACGTCAGCCGCGCAGAACCCCACCGTCGCCGTCATGGAAGCGGCCTACGCCCACGCCGAGCTCGATATCCGCTACATCAACTGCGAGGTGCCTCCCGAGCGACTCGGCGATGCTGTGCGCGGAGCGATCGGCATGGGCTGGCTCGGATTCAATTGCTCCATTCCCCACAAGGTGGCGATCCTCGACTACCTCGATGCGATGGCCCCGTCCGCAGGCATCATCGGAGCGGTCAACTGCGTGATCAATCGCGACGGTCACCTCACGGGCGAGAACACCGACGGCCAGGGCTTCGTGCGCTCACTACAGACGGTCATCGACCC
>JBIIDD010000092.1:0-5225 GCA_044238565.1 Candidatus Nanopelagicales bacterium | reverse complement strand
GCGTCCCCACTGCGGACGAAGCCGCCCTCGCGCGCGCGGAGGTGGAGGCATCGTGACCCTGCACGACTGCCGCGACGCCTTCGCAGACACGCTGTGTGCGCTCGCTGAGCAGGACGAGCGCATCGTGACTGTCGTCAATGATTCGGTCGGCTCGAGCAAGCTCGGAGGATTCCAGAAGTCCTTCCCCGAACGACTCATCAATGTCGGCATCGCGGAGCAGGCGATGGTGGGGGTCGCTGCTGGCTTGGCGGCTGGTGGGCGGATCCCCTTCGTCTCGGCTGCGTCCTGCTTCCTCACGGCGCGCGCGATGGAGCAGATCAAGGTGGACATCGCCTACTCCCAGCATCACGTCGTGCTGTGCGGTCAGAGTCCGGGAGTGGCCTACGGCGAACTCGGGCCGACCCATCACTCTCCGGAGGACCTCGCGTGGCTTCGGGCTATTCCGGGAATGACCGTGCTGGTGCCCGCCGACGCGGCCGAGACAGCGGCGGCAGTGCGCTGGGCGGCCGCACATGACGGCCCGGTCTTCCTGCGCGTCAGTCGCATGGGCGTGCCTCAGATCTTCCCGTCGGACCTCGACTTCCAGCCGGGGGTCGCCACGACCCTGCGCCAGGGGGGTGACGTGACCATTGTGTGCATGGGGACGACGATCGCCCCCTCGCTCGAGGCGGCCCAGCTCCTCGCGGTCGATGGCATCGAGGCCACCGTCATGTCGATGGGATCGCTCGCGCCTCTCGATCGTGGAGCGATCGTGGCAGCGGCACGGCACACGGGTGGTCTGCTCACGGTGGAGGAAGCGCACGTGGCCGGGCTGGGCGGCGCCGTGGCCGAAGTGGTCGTCGAGGAATGCCCCGTTCCGGTGCGACGCCTGGGCTTCCGCGACTTCGCGCGCACGGGATCGACGTCCTGGCTGATGCACCAGGCGGGGCTTGAGCCGGTTGCCATCGCATCGGCCGCGCGCGAAGTAGCGGGGCTTCGGACATGACGGGCGAGGCGCAGTGGGGGTCCGCCCAGTTGATGACCAAGGTGGCGCTGCTCTATCACGAGGGCGGCATGCGCCAGTCTCAGATCGCTGAGCGCCTGCACCTGTCGCAGCCCACGGTGTCGCGACTGCTCTCGCGGGCTCGAGCCGCAGGAATCGTGCGCACGAGTGTCGTCCCACCCGCGGGCATCCACAGTGAGCTCGAGGACGCGCTGCAGCAAGCCTTCGGTCTGCTGGATGCCGTTGTGGTCGATGATGCCCCCGCCGGCAGGGATCCGGATGCAGACCTCGGCGCACGCGCGTCGGCGTACCTCCAGGCCACCCTGTCGGGCGTCCCGATCCTTGGCATCTCCTCCTGGTCGGCGACCCTCCTGGGCGCAGCATCGGCCCTCGCACCTGCCGCCTCCGAGGCGAGGCGTGCGGGTGCGACCGGCCAGGTCGTGCAGATGCTGGGGGGGCACGGTGATCCGCGCGTGCAAGCCGAGGCAGCCAGACTTCTCACTCTCCTGGCCGACGCCATGGGCGCCCGCCCCGTGTCCCTGCCGGCTCCGGCGGCACTCGCCTCCCGGGCTGCCCGAGATGCGCTGATCGCCGATCCAGCGCTCGCCCCCGTGGTCGCTCTCTGGTCGGAGGCATCGGCGGCCTTGGTAGGCATCGGTTCCATCGCTCCCTCGACGCTGCTGCGAGAGAGCGGCAATGCGTGGGGGCTCGAGGATCAGGCAGACCTCAGCGGCCGGGGCGCGGTCGGCGACATCTGCCAGAGGTTCATCGACGAGGCTGGCAGCCCTGTCGCAAGCGATCTGGACGAGCGGGTGGTGGGCATCGACCTCGAGACCTTCCGCCGCATCCCTCGGCGAGTGGCGGTCGCCGGCGGGGAGTCGAAGGTCGCGGCAATTCGTGCGGCCCTGCGGGGAGGGTGGATCAACGTCCTGGTGACCAACCTGTCGTCGGCCCGGGCCCTTGTCGCCTAGGTGAGTTCGATCGCGTCGACGATCTCGAGTCCGAAGCCATCGATGGCATATCGCCGGTCGGGAGATCCGGTGAGCAGGCGCATGCTCGTCACGCCGAGGTTCGCCAGGATCTGGGACCCCAGTCCGTAGTCGAGGGGGTCACCGGTGCCCGACGTCGAGGTGTGGCCGCCGATCAGCGAACCCTGGGCTGCCTCCGGCTGGCGCAGGTAGAGCAGGACGCCGCGCCCCTCAGCGGCGATCCTGTCCATCGACTCGCGAAGCCGGGCACCGCACCTGCACGCCGTGGAATGCAGTGCGTCGCCGGCAAGGCACTCGACGTGGACGCGCACGAGGATGTCGCGACCATCTCCGATGTCGCCCTTGACCAGTGCGGCGTGCTCGGAGCCGTCGACCAGGCTGCGGTAGCCGATGATCGTGAAGTCCCCGTGCTCGCTGGGCAGGGGAGTTTTGGCCACCTGCTCGATGAGGCGCTCATTGCGCCCCCGGTGCCGGATGAGATCGGCGATGGACACCAGAAGGAGTCCATGCGTGTCGGCGAACTCCCGGCACTGCTCGGCGTCCATCATCGTGCCGTCGTCATTGACCATCTCGCAAAGAGCGCCGGACGGGTGCAGTCCGGCCAGGGTCGAGAGATCGACGGCCGCCTCGGTGTGACCCGGCCGCTGGAGGACTCCACCGGGGACAGCGCGCAGCGGCATCACGTGGCCCGGTCGGGTGAGATCCGTCGGCTGCGTGTCGGCATTGCCCAGCGTCCGGATGGTGATTGCCCGATCGGACGCGGAGATGCCGGTGGTGATGACATCGCGTGAATCCACGGTGACGGCGTACGCCGTGCCCTTGCGGTCCTCGTTGACGACCGTCATGGGCGGGAGATGGAGCCGATCGAGGTCGTCACCGGTCATGCCCACGCAGATGTATCCGCTCGTGTGCCGGATCATGAATGCAGTCAGGTCGGCCGTGGCCTTCTCGGCAGCGAAGATGAGGTCGCCTTCGTTTTCGCGGCCCTCGTCATCGACCACGATCACGGCGCGACCATCGGCGATGGCCTTGATGGCCTCGTCGATGGGATCCATGCGCACGGCGTCGTGCTCGGACACTGGTCTCCTCGCGGGTGAAGGGAGAGCCGAAGTGTAGCGAGGAGGAGCCGCGCGCGAGTCCGTGGAGCATCCCGGCGACAATGGTGCTCATGAGCCCCCTCGTCGCCGGCGGACTCCTGATCGATCCGCCGGTGGTCCTCGCACCGATGGCGGGTATCACCAACCGGGCTTTTCGACGGCTGTGCCGCGAGCAGGGTGCGGGGCTTTACGTCAGCGAGATGGTGACGTCGCGAGCTCTGATCGAGCGACACGAGGCAACTCTCGACATGGTGCGCTTCGACATCGACGAGTCGCCGCGCTCGGTCCAGCTCTACGGCGTCGACCCCCTGGTCGTGGGCGAAGCGGTGCGCATGGTGGTAGACGAAGACCTCGCTGACCACGTGGACCTCAACTTCGGCTGCCCTGTCCCCAAGGTCACGCGCAAGGGTGGGGGAAGTGCCCTGCCGTGGAAGCGAGACCTCTTCACCGACATCGTGGGGGCCGCAGTGGCGGCCGCGGCCGGCCGGGTGCCCGTGACGGTGAAGATGCGCAAGGGGATCGACGAGGACCACCTCACCTACCTTGATGCTGGCCGCATCGCGCGTGACGCCGGTGTCGCGTGGGTGGCACTGCATGGCCGCACGGCGGCGCAGATGTACGCCGGGACAGCCGACTGGTCCGCGATCGCTCGACTCGTCGAGGAGCTCGAGGGGTTTCCCGTGCTCGGCAACGGCGACATCTTCAGTGCCGCTGACGCACTCGCGATGATCGAGCAGACGGGATGCGCGGGTGTGGTCGTGGGCCGTGGATGCCTCGGTCGGCCATGGCTCTTCGGCCAGCTCGCAGCGGCCTTCGCGGGCGAGTCCATCCCGGCAGACCCCGATCTGCCTGTGGTGATGATGACCTTTCGCCGCCATGCCGAGCTCCTCATCGAGGCGTTCGGTGAATACACGGGATCGCGTGAGATCCGCAAGCACGTGGCCTGGTACTTCAAGGGCTACTCGGTCAAGCGTCAGGTGCGACTGGGTCTGGCCAACGTGGGCTCCCTTGCTGAGGTCGATGACTGGCTCTCCCAGATCGATCCGGATCAGCCTGCCGACGAGTCCGTCATGGCCGCCCCCCGCGGTCGCACCGGCGGCGAGCGCCCGCCCGCCCTGCCTGACGGCTGGCTCGACTCGCCCTACCTCGACGCGGCCGATGCTGCGTGCGTGCGCGAGGCCGAGCTCTCCGTCAGCGGGGGCTGAGAGACCCTCGGCACTCGCATCCGCCCTGCCGCGTGCGGGTTGCCCTGCGGCTAGGGTCGGGTCGTGAGCATCCCACCCGGCTACACCCCTGCCGACGTCGAGCGGTGGGTGCACGACAGCCCGAGCGAGCGCTCACCCTTCACGCGCGATCGCGCGCGCGTGCTGCACTCCGCGGGCCTACGTCGACTGGCCGCAACCACGCAGGTCCTCGTCGCCGGCAGTGCCGACTTCCCGCGCACGCGCCTCACCCACACGCTCGAGGTCGCACAGATCGCTCGCGAGATGGGCGCTGCGCTCGGATGCGACCCCGATCTCGTCGACGTCGCTGGGCTGGCCCATGACCTCGGCCACCCGCCCTTCGGGCACAACGGCGAGGGTGAACTCAATCGCCAAGCCGCCTCGATCGGTGGATTCGAGGGCAACGCGCAGACGCTTCGCGTGATGACGCGGCTCGAAGCCAAGGTCATCGATCCCGCCACGGGTCGCAGCGTCGGGCTCGACCTCACGCGCGCCTCACTCGATGCCTCATGCAAGTACCCCTGGCCACGCCGAGACCCCTCCACCATCGACGACCGACGTGGTTCCGACCTCGGTGGGCAGTCGCACAAGTTCGGCTACTACGCCGATGACGCGGAGATCTTCCACTGGCTGCGAGAAGGTGCGCCGGGGGAGCGCACCTGCCTCGAGGAGCAGGTGATGGACTGGGCCGACGACGTGGCCTACTCCGTCCACGATCTCGAGGATGCGCTCCACGCCGGGCTCATCACCCTCGACATGTTCACCTCCGCCACCGAGCGAGAGAACATCATGGATGTGGCCCATCGGGGCTACCTGCCGCTCGTGGATCCCGCCTCGATCGGTGCCGCACTCGATCGCCTGCTCGCCCTCGACTACTGGCCTGCGTCGTACGACGGCTCGCAGCGCGACCTCGCGGCGGTCAAGACCGCAACCT
>JBIIDD010000091.1:0-5243 GCA_044238565.1 Candidatus Nanopelagicales bacterium | reverse complement strand
CACGTGTCCCGGATGGATGATGCGGTGGTCGATTCCGCGGCGCTGGAGTTCGATGACGCCGGGTGCGTCATCCGCCATGGCGGGCAGCCTCGATGGCGGCCACGTCGATCCACAGGCAGATCGTGTTCGTGGTCATGCGTGCAGCCTAGATGGGCGGTGGCGGGGTCTGGTAGCGCGTCACCACGCGCGAAAACGACGCTTCGTGGTGGTTTCGCGGCGTGAGAAGTGCGACGAAGCGTCGCTGTGGGCGCCTCAGTCGAGTGTGGAGCGGGTGACCGGGATCGAACCGGCACCACCAGCTTGGAAGGCTGGGGCTCTACCATTGAGCTACACCCGCGAACGTGCGAGGCATCAGCGTACCCGTTTGCATGGACGCCCCCCACGCCCCCGAGTGGCAGCGGGGCGCCCACGCCCCCGAGTGACTTCGGATCGAGCGCCCCTAGACTGACGCCGCCTGCCCCGCGCAGGCACACGGGGTGTGGCGCAGCTTGGTAGCGCGCCTGCTTTGGGAGCAGGAGGCCCCCGGTTCAAATCCGGGTACCCCGACCAAGGCGAGGGCATGGCGATCAGGGGCGGGCCAGCCGCCCCTGACGGCCTCACGGCGTCGGCAAGTAGGCTGACGCGACTCATCAGCCGTAGGAGATATCCGTGAAGAGCTCTGCCGAGACCCTCAGCCCGACCCGTGTGAAGCTCACGGTCGAGGTGCCCTTCGACGAGCTCGCCCCGAGCCTCGACGCGGCGTACCAGGCCATCGCCAAGCAGGTCTCGATCCCGGGCTTCCGCAAGGGCAAGGTGCCCTCCCGCATCATCGACCAGCGCGTCGGACGCGCGGCGGTGCTCGAGGAGGCCGTCAACGACGTGCTGCCCAAGGCCTATGAGGACGCCCTGCGCGAGAACGCCATCGTGCCCCTGGGGCGACCCGACGTCGAGGTGACGGAGCTCGCCGATGGTCAGTCCCTCACGTTCACCGCAGAGGTCGACGTCCGCCCTGAGTTCGACCTTCCCGACTACTCCGGCATCACGGTCGAGGTCGAGGATGCCGTGGTCACCGACGATGATGTCGAGGAGCAGCTCACGGGTCTGCGAGGTCGCTTCGCGTCGCTCACCCCCGTGGAGCGCGCCGCCGCCGATGGCGACATCCTGCTCGTGGATCTCCTCGGCTATGAGGCCGATGGCACATCCGTCGAGGATCTCTCCGGTCATGCACTGTCCTACGAGCTGGGCACCGACGGCATGCTCCCGGGCTTCGACGATGCCGTGCGCGGAGCGACTGCGGGGGAGGCGCGCACCTTCGAATTCACCCCGGAGGGTGGCGAATTCGTGGGACGACCCCTCACGGTCAATGTGACCGTCTCGGCCGTGCGCGAGCGTGCTCTGCCCGCCGCGGATGACGATTTCGCCCAGCTCGCGTCGGAGTTCGACACGATCGGTGAGCTCCGCGAGGACATCAGCACCCGGCTGGGTCGCGTGCGTGTGCTCGAGCAGGGCATGCAGGCTCGGGGCAAGGTCCACGACGCCCTGCTCGGCCTCGTCGACTTCCCCCTGCCGGAGGGCGTGATCCGACAGGAGGTCGATGATCACTTCGCTGACGGTCACGCGGGTGATGACGAGCACCGCGCCCAGGTCGAGAGTGAGGCCCGTGACGGCCTGCGCAGCAGGCTGATCCTCGACAAGATCGCCGACGCCGAGGAGATCTCCGTAGGCGAGTCGGAGCTCTCGGCCTGGCTGCTGCAGAACGCCCCCCGCTATGGCATGTCACCCGATGCGTTCGCCCAGGCCCTCGTGCAGGCGGGCCAGCTGCCCATGGCCATCGGTGATATCCGCCGCGGCAAGGCGCTCGCGGTCGTGACCTCACAGGCGCGAGTCGTCGATGCTTCCGGTCGCCCGGTGGACCTCGAGAGCGTCGATGCCGAACTGCGCGCTGCCGAGGCTGGCGAGGCCTGAGGCCTACGCCCACGGCGAACACGACCGGGGCCGGGACTATCCGAGCCGTCGACGGCGTTAGGGTCGTCAGGCGGTCGGGTCCCCGGCCGATCGAGAGGAGACGCGCGTGAGCATCGACCTGCGGACCGGCGCACCGAGCATGTCCGGATTCGGCGACATGCTCGACGAGCGGCTCCTGCGTGAGCGGATCGTCTGGCTCGAGGGCGAGGTCCGCGACGAAAATTCCAACCGCATCGCCAAGCAGCTTCAGGTGCTTGCGGCCGAGGATCCTGACAAGGACATCACCCTCTACATCAACTCACCCGGCGGATCCATCACGGCGGGCATGGTCATCTACGACACCATGCAGCTCATCCCCAACGCCGTCACGACCATTGCCATGGGTCTCGCAGCATCCATGGGGCAGTTCCTGCTCACCGCGGGTGCACCCGGCAAGCGCTATGCCACGCCCAACACGCGGATCATGATGCATCAGCCCCTGGGCGGCATCGGTGGCACCGCCTCCGACATCAAGATCCAGGCCGAGCAGATGCTCTTCATCAAGAAGCGCATGGCTCAACTCATTGCGGAGCACAGCGGCCACACCGTCGAGGAGATCGAGGCCGATTCCGATCGTGATCGTTGGTTCACGGCCGAGGAGGCCCGCGACTACCGCCTCATCGATCACGTCTACTCCACCTCGGCGGATGCCCCGGGAGCCTCCAAGTGAACGCCGATCCCCGCATCGAAGGAGACCGCATGCGCACCCAGTCGGGGCTCATCGCCCCCCAGGCCCGCTACATCCTGCCGGAGTTCCGGGAGCGCGTGGCCAATGGCGAGCGGGTCCACAATCCCTACACCAAGCTCTTCGAGGAGCGCATCATCTTCCTCGGCGTTCAGATCGACGATGCCTCCGCCGACGATGTCATGGCCCAGCTCCTGTGCCTGGAGTCGATGGATCCCGATCGCGATATCCAGATCTACATCAATTCACCCGGTGGCTCCTACACCGCGATGACGGCGATCTACGACACGATGCAGTTCGTCAAGCCCCAGGTCCAGACCGTGTGCCTCGGCCAGGCCGCGTCTGCAGCAGCGGTGCTCCTCGCTGCCGGCACGCCGGGCAAGCGCTTCGCCCTGCCGCACTCGCGCATCCTGATCCACCAGCCCTATACGGAGGGCGGCGGCCAGGCCTCCGATGTGGAGATCCAGGCCAACGAGATCCTTCGCATGCGCGACGAGATGGTGGGCATCCTCGCTCTCCACACGGGTCGATCTGCGGAGCAGGTGGAGAAGGAGATCGAGCGCGACCGGATCCTCACGGCTGATGCGGCCAAGGAATACGGCCTCATCGATCAGGTGATCGCATCCCGCAAGATCGCCCAGCCCGCCTAGCGCACGCCCGCAGGGGTCCTTCCGCTACGGGCTGAACGCGCCGGGGCCGCAATGACGCCCACGAAGGCCTCGTGAGCGGTACCGTCGGAGCCCCGAGGGCACTCGCCTGCCCGAGATCGAAGGAGTTGCTGTGGCGCGCATCGGTGATGGGGGTGACCTCCTCAAGTGCTCCTTCTGCGGGAAGAGCCAGAAGCAGGTCAAGAAGCTCATCGCCGGCCCCGGCGTCTACATCTGCGACGAGTGCATCGATCTGTGCAACGAGATCATCGAGGAGGAGCTCAACGACACGGCGGATACGCCGTTCGATGAGTTGCCCAAGCCTCGCGAGATCTACGAGTTCCTCGACAGTTATGTCATCGGACAGGAAGTCGCCAAGAAGGCCCTCTCCGTCGCCGTCTACAACCACTACAAGCGGGTCCAGGCCGGCGCCAATGTCCGCGGCCGGGATGACTCGGTGGAGTTGGCGAAGTCCAACATCCTCTTGCTCGGCCCCACGGGATCGGGCAAGACGCTGCTGGCCCAGACCCTGGCGCGCATGCTCAACGTCCCCTTTGCCATCGCCGATGCCACGGCGCTCACGGAGGCCGGCTACGTCGGCGAGGATGTCGAGAACATCCTCCTCAAGCTCATCCAGGCGGCCGACTACGACGTGAAGCGCGCCGAGACCGGCATCATCTACATCGACGAAATCGACAAGGTCGCGCGCAAGAGCGAGAACCCGTCGATCACGCGCGACGTCTCCGGTGAAGGCGTGCAGCAGGCACTGCTCAAGATCCTGGAGGGCACGACGGCGTCGGTGCCCCCGCAGGGCGGTCGCAAGCATCCGCACCAGGAATTCATCCAGATCGACACCACCAACGTCCTCTTCATCGTCGGCGGTGCCTTCGCCGGGCTAGACCAGATCATCGAGCAGCGCATCGGCAAGAAGCGCGTGGGATTCACCTTCGACATCGTCCCCGAGGACGGGGAGACGATCAGCGAGACCAACCCCGAAGACATCTTCGGCTACGTCATGCCCGAGGACATGCTCAAGTTCGGCATGATCCCCGAGTTCATCGGTCGACTCCCTGTCTTCACCTCGGTGGCCAAGCTCGACCGCGATGCCCTCATGAAGGTCCTCACCGAGCCGCGCAATGCCCTCGTCAAGCAGTACCAGAAACTCTTCGACCTCGACAATGTCGAGTTGGAGTTCACCGACGAGGCTCTCGGCGAGATCGCAGACCAGGCGTTGAAGCGCGGCACCGGTGCCCGCGGCCTGCGCGCGATCCTCGAGGAAGTCCTCCTCAACGTCATGTACGACGTACCGAGCCGCTCCGACGTAGCCCGCGTCGTCGTCACCGAGGAGACGGTCCGCGACAACGTCCTGCCGACGCTCGTCCCGCGCGAGGTCGAGACCCCCAAGCGCCGCGTCCGCAAGGAATCCGCCTAGCCCTTCCGCACCGAGTGTGCAGTTGTGTAGCGGATTTCACCCCTAGGGCTGATCACCGGTGCACACTCGCGGGCGTGCGACCTAGGCCAGCGTCACGTCGACGCTGATCGCATCTCCGCCGGGCGTGAAGGTCAGCTCCGCGATGGCACCCGTCGCCTTGAGGTCCCCCGCGATCGCCTCGAGTCGCGACATCGACGCTTCGGGACCACTCACGACTGCGCGCGACACCTCAGCCTTCATCGATGCCTTCGCCTCGCTCTTGGCCTTGCGCACGAGCGACAGTGCGATCGCCGTGTCGGCGACGACGGCGCGATCACCGTCGCCGGCCATCGCCAGCACCTCTTCGGCACTCGGCCACGCAGCGCGATGCACCGAGCCCTCCTGCCACCACGACCACACTTCCTCGGTGACGAAGGGCAGGAACGGCGCGAAGAGGCGCAGTTGTACGTCGAGGGCGATGGCGAGGGCGGCCTTGGCGGACGCGGCGCCCTCGGGG
>JBIIDD010000090.1:0-5247 GCA_044238565.1 Candidatus Nanopelagicales bacterium | reverse complement strand
GGCTGGTGTCGTCACGGCCGCACTGGTGGCCGGCGGTGTCGTCGCCGCGGTGCCGGCACGTGCCGAGGGTCCGGTGGCGGCTTGCCACTGGATCGATGGCGAGTACTCAGCCACCTACACGTGCGAGGAACCCACCGAGCTCGTCGAGGCGCTCACGATCGTCGAATGCTGGAAGTACCCGGCCCCTGCGCGCACGCATGTGCGGCAGAAGACCGATGCGGGATGGGTGGCCAATCCGGCGATCACCGTGGGCATTCGTGGGAGCAAGGGATGCTCCGCTCCCTTCCCCTACCGGACCATGATCACCATCCCGGGATCGCTGCTCGCAGAGATGGCGCCCACCCGGCTGCGGCTGACCATGCCACGCAGTGATGTCGTGCTTCCCGATGGCACCACCCGCACGATCGGCAAGACGGTGGTCACCTACGGCGCATGCCTGATGCCGGAGGACGCCGGCGACTGGTGCCCGGAGCGCTGAGGGATCAGACCCAGGTGGGCATCCACATGCGCCACGTCCACTGCTGGTAGGGAATGAACTCCGCGGTCCAGATCGGGTAGAACCACCAAGCCGCGATCACGATGAGGATCAGGATCGCAGCGGCTACCCAGGTGCCTGTGCGCCGGCGCTCCCGACTCGCATCGGGCGGCCCGGTGAGGGCTGCGATCATCATGGCCAAGGCCATCGCGAGGTAGGGCAGGAAGACGACGGAATAGAACGAGAAGATGGTCCGATCGAGGTAGATCAGCCACGGCACCCAGCCCGCGAGCACAGCGAGCAGGACCGCTCCCGCCCGCCAATCCCTGCGCGTGATCCATCGCCAGACGAGGTAGAGCAGCGCGACCGAGCCGATCCACCAGATGAGGGGGTTGCCGAGCGCAAGCACGCCGGCAACGCATGAGTCCGCAGCGCAACCGGACTCGCCGGATTGCAGGCTCGACCAGTAGAACGATGTAGGCCGCGTCTGGACGAACCAGCTCAAGGGATTCGACTGGTAGGAGTGGTCCCCTGTGAGTCCGACGTGGAATTCCCAGGCCTCACCGTGGTAGTGCCATAGCGAACGCAGGCCCGCGGGGATGATCGACGAGGTGCCGTCGGCCCACTGTCGGCCCCACCCACCGTCCGTGAGCAGCCATCCCGACCATGTGACGACGTAGGTCACGGCAGCCGTGCCGACCATGGCGATGAAGGCGATGGGGGCGCTGCGTAAGAGGGTCACGGTCCACGGCTGCGCTACGCCGAGTCGCCTGCGCAGGGAGATGTCCCAGATGACGGTGAGCAGGCCGAATGCCGCGAGGTACCACAACCCGGACCACTTGACCGCTATGGCGAGCCCCAGCGCGAGACCGGCGGCCCACCGCCATGGTCTGGCCCCGAGTGCGGGTCCCCACGGCCCCGCGGGGCCGGGCGGATGCGTGGTGAGTCGCCGGCGTACCTGGTCGCGGTCGAGGAGGAGACAGCCGAAGGCAGCGAGCACGGTGAAGGACAGCACCATGTCGAGGACCGCAGTGCGACTCGTCACGAGGTGGATGCCGTCGAGAGCGACCAGCAGGCCGGTCACGATGCCGATGAGGTCGGACCGGGTGAGCCTCCGGGCGATCCGCGCGGCCATAAGGATCGACAGCGTGCCGAGGACAGCGACGGCGAAGCGCCAGCCGAAGGGGGTGACGCCGAACAGCCACTCGCCTGCGGCGATCACCCACTTGCCGAAGGGAGGATGCACCACGAAGGCCGGATCGTCCTTGAAGACCTCGATGGTCCGCCAGTTGCCGTCCGAGGCGAGGATCAACTCGTTGGCACTGTCGTCGAACTGCTGCTCATGGCCGTAGCGCAGCAGTGCGAGGGCGTCCTTCGCGTAGTACACCTCGTCGAAGGCGAAGGCGTCGGGTCGGCCGAGATTGATGAAGCGGAGGAGTCCACCGACGACCATGACGGCCAGTGGTCCCGCCCAGCCACGCCACCCGGAGGAGGGGAAGGGTGGGAAGAGCGCCGCGGCCGTCGCTGCGACGGAGTCGCGCCCGCTGCCTGGCGGAGGAGTCTCCGCGTCGGGAGCGATCGGCGTTGCCACCGACCCATGGTAGGCAGGCCACGGGTCGGAGTGCTCAGGGCTGCGAGGATGGAGCCATGACCGGGGCCGCCATCCTCACGATCGCGGCCACCCCTCTCGGCAATGTGGGCGATGCGAGCGCGCGCCTCGTGCATGCGCTGGCCACGGTGGATGTGATCGCGGCGGAGGACACGCGGCGATTGCATCGCCTTGCCCGGGATCTCGATGTGACCATCTCTGCCGAGGTCGTCTCCCTCCATGATTCCGTGGAGGGGGAGCGGGCGAAGAAGCTCGTCGAGCGCCTCCAAAGGGGTGAACACGTCCTCGTCGTGAGCGATGCGGGCATGCCTTTGGTGAGCGACCCCGGCTACCGACTGGTGCGCGCCTGCCTGGACGCAGGCGTCGAGGTGACGGTGCTGCCTGGTCCGAGTGCTGTGCTCGCCGCGCTCGCCGTATCGGGACTCCCGGTCGATCGCTTCTGCTTCGAGGGCTTCCTACCGCGCAGGGCCGGAGAGCGTCGGCGTCGCATCGAAGAGCTTGCCGACGAGCGCCGCACGATGATCTTCTTCGAGGCACCCCACCGCTTGGCCGAGGCCATGTCGGCACTCGTCGAGGGCTTCGG
Source organism: Candidatus Nanopelagicales bacterium (assembly GCA_044238565.1). Classification (GTDB taxonomy): domain Bacteria; phylum Actinomycetota; class Actinomycetes; order S36-B12; family S36-B12; genus Mxb001. The sequence continues at coordinate 2,580 of JBIIDD010000090.1, read as the reverse complement.
CTCGGAGCGACCCGCTGCCATCTGCAGGGAACTCACCAAGACCTACGAGGAGGTACGCCGCGGCACCCTCGGTGATTTGCGCGACGGCCTCGGCGAGGTGCGCGGTGAGATCACTCTGGTCGTCGGCGGTGCCGAGTCACCGGGTCGCAGCGGGGATCCTCAGTCGTGGGCCGCTGAGGTCGCGGTCAAGGAGGCCGAGGGCATGGATCGTCGTGCGGCCCTCGCATCGGTCGCCCGCCATCGCGGGGTCTCGCGGCGCGATGTCTACGACGCTGTGGTCCGTGCCAAGGCCGCCGAGCAGTCGTCCGGAAAGTAGGATCGCCCACCATGGCCGCCTATTACGTCACGACGCCGATCTACTACGTCAACGACGCTCCGCACATCGGCCACGCCTACACCACGACAGCCGGAGACGTGCTCACTCGCTGGCGCCGGCAGCGCGGCGACGAGGTCTGGTACCTCACCGGTGTCGACGAGCACGGCACCAAGGTCCAGCGTGCGGCCGAGGCCGGGGGAGTGAGCCCGCAGCAGTGGGTCGATCGATTGGTCGAGGAGTCCTGGCGTCCCGTGCTCGCCACGATCGATGCGGCGAACGACGACTTCATCCGCACGACCGAGCCGCGGCACAAGGATCGGGTGCGGCTCTTCTGGGAGACGGTCCGCGACAACGGCTATGTCTACGAGGCCGATTACGAAGGCCCGTACTGCGTGGGGTGCGAGGAGTTCAAGCTCCCCGGCGACCTGGTGTCGGGCCCCGAGGGCGATGAGCTCTGCCCCGTCCATCAGCGCCCGGTCGAGATGCTCAAGGAGACCAACTGGTTCTTCCGGCTCTCGGCGTTCACCGACGCACTCATCGCGCACTACGAGGCGGATCCCTCGGCTGTGGAGCCGCAGAGCGCATACAACGAGGTGATGTCCTTCCTCCGACAGGGGCTGGTCGACATCTCGATGTCGCGCAGCAGCGTCACCTGGGGCATCGGCCTGCCCTGGGATGAGCGCCAGGTCGTCTACGTCTGGTTCGACGCCCTCCTCAACTACGCCACCGCGGTGGGTTACGGCGCACCCGCGGGCACCGCCGAGGCGGAGCTCTTCGGTCGCACCTGGCCCGCTGACGTGCACCTCGTCGGCAAGGACATCCTGCGCTTCCATGCCGTCTACTGGCCCGCCATGCTCATGGCTGCCGGACTGCCGCTGCCGCGCAAGGTCTTCGCCCACGGGTGGCTCCTCGTGGGCGGCGAGAAGATGAGCAAGACGCGGCTCACGGGCATCGCTCCCGAGCACATCGTCGACCACTTCGGATCGGATGCCTTCCGCTACTACTTCATGCGGGCCATCCAATTCGGCCAGGACGGCTCCTTCTCCTGGGAGGACATGTCCGCGCGCTACACCGCGGAGCTCGCCAACGGGCTGGGCAACCTCGCGTCGCGTGCGACCGCCATGGTGCAGAGATATCGCGGTGGCACCCTGCCTGCCTCGGGCGAGGTGACACCCGCGGAGACCCACCTGCAGGACCTCCTTGCCCAGGTGGTGACCGAGGCCGACGCGGCCATGTGCGCGCTGGACTTCGCCACCGGCATCACCGCGGTACGCCGCTTCATCGATGCCGTCAACCTCTACGTCACCGAGCAGGAGCCGTGGGTTGTCGCCAAGGATGAGGCACTAGCGACGCGGCTCGACACCATCCTCTACACGGTGTGCGAGTCCCTGCGCGCGATTGCCACCCTCTACAACCCCGTCATGCCCAAGGCGATGGCGCTGCTGTGGGAGCAGATCGGCGCGGCCGCCTCGCTCGGGCCGATCGCGGAGCAGCCCATCGATCGAGTCGCCCAGTGGGGCCAGATCCCCGCGGGTGCCTCGGTGTCGAAGGGTGCTGTGCTCTTCCCCCGGCTGGAGGAGGAGCCCGCGTGAGGGAGAGGCCCGGTCCCACGGAGCCGCTGCCCCGTCCCGTCGTCGACACCCACTGCCACCTCGACGTCGTCGACCGCGAGCTCGGCGAGTCCCCGGTCCCGGATGCCGCGCTCGCCATGGCGCGTGAGGCGGGCATCACGCGGATCGTGCAGGTGGGCTGCGATGTCGCCTCGTCGGAGTGGGCCGTGGAGATGGCTCGTTCGACCCCGGAGGTCATCGCCGCCGTCGCGCTCCATCCCAACGACGTGCCCCGCATCGTCGGACGCGAGGGGCACGAAGGCCTCGATCGAGCCATTGCGCGGATAGAGGACCTCGCCGCCGACCCGGCCGTCCGAGCGGTGGGGGAGACCGGTCTCGACTACTACCGCACGCGCGAGCCGGAGGACCAGGCGATGCAGCATGAGTCCTTCCGCCGGCATATCGACATCGCCAAGCGCCTCGATCGCACCCTGGTCATCCACGACCGCGACGCGCACGCTGACATCCTGCGCATTCTCGATGAGGAGGGCGCGCCCGATCGGGTGGTCTTCCACTGCTTCTCCGGCGATGCCGACATGGCACGACACTGCGCGGAGCGCGGCTGGTACTCCTCCTTCGCCGGTGTGGTCACCTACAAGAATGCGGAAGAGCTGAGGGACGCGCTCCGCGTGCTGCCGCGCAACCGCATGCTGG
>JBIIDD010000089.1:0-5314 GCA_044238565.1 Candidatus Nanopelagicales bacterium | reverse complement strand
TCCAGCCCGCACGCGCTGGCCGGCAACATCCAGGTGCCTGGCCACATCGGCGGGCTGCTCGAGCTTCGCCTCGGTGAGGCGGGGGAGCAGGCCATCGGGATCGCGACGCACGTGCCGCACTACCTCGGCCAGTTCGAATACCCGGCGGCCGCGATCACCACGATCGAGGCGCTCTCCGCTGCGACGGGCCTGGTGCTGCCCGTCGACGAGCTGCGCGCTCCCGCATCCCGCGCGGAAGGCGAGATCGCTCAGCAACTTCAGAACAGCGAGGAGTTCGTGACCATCGTGCACGCCCTCGAGCAGCAGTACGACCAGCTCGCCGCGCTGCGTGGCACCGCGACCCCTGCAAGCGGTGGGTCGGACCTTGCCCCCGGTGGTCAGGTGCCCACAGGCGACGAGATCGCCGCCCAGGTGGAGCAGTTCCTCGCGGACATGCACGATCGCGAATCCGGCGACGCCCAGGAGGGCTGACCTGCTCCCGGGGAGAGGTGCTACGGGCCACATGTGAGACTGGTGGCCCTGGGCGCCCACCGCGGCGCAGGAGGGACCCGATGAGCGACCGAGCAGCTGGCGGCAACGCCACCTTCCGCTTCACCGACACCGCGGTCCTCTCGGTCAGCATCGCCGAGGCCCCCATCGTGGTGACCTCCGCGGAGATCGACGAGGCCCTGGCCGACACCTACGCGCGCCTCGACGTCCGCCCGGGACTCCTCGAAGGCCTCGCCGGCATCGTCGAACGCCGCTGGTGGCCCGAGGATGTGACCTTCGCCGACGCCGCCGCGATGGCCGGTGCCAAGGCGCTCGCCGACGCCGGGATCGAAGCGAAGCGCGTCGGGCTCCTCATCGATACCTCCGTGTCGCGGGGGCACCTGGAACCCTCGGCCGCGGTCGACGTGCACCATCAACTCGACATGCCCTCGCACTGCCTCAACTTTGATCTCTCCAACGCCTGCCTGGGATTCGTCAACGGCATGCACCTCGCGGGCACGCTCATCGATGCGGGCCAGATCGAGTACGCCATCATCGTCGACGGAGAGGGCTCGCGGGGCCTCCACGAGCGCACCATCGAGCGCCTGCAGCGCCCCGAAACCACGGTGGCCGACATCTTCGAGAACTTCGCCTCGCTCACCCTCGGCTCCGGTGGTGCCGCCATGGTCCTGGGGCGCGCGTCGGAGCACCCGGAGGGTCATCGCTTCATCGGCGGCGTTTCCCGGGCCGCGACTCAGCATCACCGGATTTGCGTGGGCGATATGAACCAGATGCGCACCGACTCCCGGGCCCTGCTCGAAGCCGGTCTTGAGCTCTCGGCGGCGACCTGGCAGGAGGGGTGCGAGACCTTCGATTGGTCCGACCTCGACTGCTACGTCATCCACCAGGTGTCGAGCGTCCACACGCAGGCCGTGACCGCGGCCCTCGGCATCGATCCAGCGCGCGTGCCGATGACCTTCCCGCGCTATGGCAACATCGGCCCCGCGTCCATCCCCTTCACGCTCGCGCAGCAGGTGGACAACCTGCGAGGGGGAGATCGCATCGGCTGCCTCGGCATCGGCTCAGGCCTGAATGCCAGCGTCATCGAGATCGCCTGGTAGTTCGCGCGACACGATGAGCGCCCGCACTCTCGACCTCCCGGGGATCGATCCCGCATGGTCCCGCACCATCGACATCGATGGCGTCACCATGCACGTGCTCGAGCGCCCGGCGCAGGGTGAGGCCCGCATCACCCTGCTGGCAGTGCACGGCAACCCCACGTGGTCCTACCTGTGGAGGCGATTGCTCGCCGCCGCGCCTGCCGACTGGCGTGTGCTTGCCGTCGATCAGATCGGCATGGGTTACTCCGATCGCCCCGAGGGGATGCGGCGTCTCGCCGATCGAGTCGCCGATCTGAGCCGGGCGACCGAGGTGCTCGAGGTCAGGGGCCCCGTCGTCACCGTCGCGCATGACTGGGGCGGTCCGGTCTCGCTGGGCTGGGCGCTCGCCCATCGCGACGTGCTGGCCGGAGTGGTGCTCGCCAATACGGCAGTGCACCAGCCGCCACGCGCGCCGGCTCCCACGCTGATCCGGCTCGCGAGGTCCCGACCCCTGCTCGACGCCGTCACTCGTCGCACCACCACATTCCTGCGGGGCACGACCCTGATGTCACGCGACATGCCGGCAGATGTCGCGCGGGCTTTCCGAGCGCCGTACGCCGACGCGAGCCGCCGGAGTGCCATCCGCGACTTCGTCGCCGATATCCCCCTGTCTCCTGAGCACCCCAGCGCGGCGACCCTGGACGCCATCGCCAGCGGGATCGAGTCCCTGGACGTGCCGGTGCTCCTGGCCTGGGGTTCCGATGATCCGGTCTTCTCCGATCGCTACCTGCGTGACCTGCACTCCCGTATGCCGCACGCGGATATCCATCGCTACGAGAAGGCGCGACATCTCGTCACCGAGGATGCCCCGAGCTGGTTCCCCGACGTGCTGACCTGGATCTCCCACCGCGTGCTCGACGCCCAGGCACCGCCGTCGCCCGAGATTGCCAACTCCGTGGACGTCGTCCCCATGGGTTACGCACTGGAGGCGCGTGCGGGGGACCCCGGCATCGCACTCGCCGATCTGCGCTCCGACCGACGTGTCACCTGGGCGATGCTGGCCACCCGGACCCGGGAGATCGCCGCGGGGCTTGTGGACATGGGTGTCAAGCCGGGGGATCGCATCGCGCTGCTCGTCACACCCAGCGCTGACCTCATCGCATGCGTCTACGCCGCGTGGCGCATCGGCGCTGTCGTCGTGGTCGCCGACTCGGGCCTGGGAGTGCGAGGCATGCGTCGCGCACTGCGCTCCGCAGAGGCGACGCATGTCGTCGGCATCCCCGCAGGCCTCGGTCTCGCACGCACCCTCGACCTGCCGGGTGTGCGCATCCTGGTGGGACGCACCGGCCCTGCCACGCGCGTGCTCGGAGCCGACGCTTCGCTCGCGGAGGTGGCGCGTCGTGGGCGCGACTACCTTGCCGGTGCCGACCTGCCCTCAGCCCCGACGGGGGACTCTGATGCCCTCGTCGCCTTCACGTCCGGTGCCACCGGACCCTCCAAGGGAGTCGTCTACACGCACGCACGGCTCGCGCACCTGCGCGATGCCCTGCGCAGTGCCTACTCGATCGGCTCCGAAGACGCGCTCGTGGCGGCCTTCGCTCCGTGGTCGGTGCTGGGGCCCGCGCTCGGCATTCCCTCCGCCATCCCCGACATGGATCTGACCGATGCGAGCACCCTGACGGCCCGTGCCCTCGCCGATGCCACGGCCGCCGTGGGCGGCACCCTCGCGTGGGCATCCCCGACGGCCGTGCGGGCAGTGGTGGAGTCGGGTGATGCGCTGGACCAGAGTGGTCGGGCGGCCCTCGCCGGACTGCACTTCCTCCTCGTCGCCGGCGCTCCCGTGCCGGTCGAACTCCTCGAGCGCGCTTCGGCACTCCTGCCCGCCGCGACCCTCGCGACTCCGTACGGCATGACGGAGGCGCTGCCGCTCACCGAGGTCACCCTGCGCGAGCTGCGCGATGCGAGCGGCCACGGTGTCCTTGTCGGACGCCCACTCGACGGCGTCGACATCGCCATCGCCCCTCTGGATAACTCCGCCGTGCCGGCTGATGACACCGTGACCGCACATGACGTCACGGGCGAAATCGTGGTCCGGTGCGCATGGATGCGCGATCGCTACGACCGTCGCTGGGCCACACAGCATCGTGCCGACGCCCCGAAAGGATGGCATCGCACGGGTGACGTGGGACATTTCGATGAGCAGGGACGCCTATGGGTCGAGGGTCGCCTCGCGCATGTGCTCATCTGCGCGGATGGGCCAGTGACGCCGGTGGCCGCTGAGCTCGCCGCGCAGCGCGAAGCCCGCGTGCCCCTCGCGGCTCTCGTCGGCGTGGGGCCGGCGGGTGCCCAAGTGCCCGTGGTTGTACTGCTGGCGCCCGGGCCGACCCTGGGTCTCGCCGACGTCGACGTCACCGCGCGCGTGCGCAGCGCGGTTCGCGAGGCCATGGGACTCGAACTCGCCGCGGTGCTCACCATGCGCTCCCTGCCTGTCGACGTACGTCATCGATCGAAGGTGGATCGCACGCGCATTGCCCGCGAGGCGACGGACTTCCTGGCAGGGGAGCGCCGCCATGGCTGATCGTGTGGCTGTGACCGGGGCGACGGGTGTTGTGGGTGGTGCGGCGGCGCGGGCGCTGATGGCGCGCGGGGACGGTGTGGTCGCCGTGCAGAGGGGGAATCTCGCGCCTGAGCTTGCCGCCCTGGGCGCAGAGGAGCGTCGCGCCGACATCGCTGGCCCCCTCGACGCCCTCGTCGAAGCCTTCAGCGGATGCCAGGCGATCGTGCATGCCGCTGCTCGCGTCGACATCACCGGGCCCTGGGAGGACTACGAACGCGTCAACGTCGTGGGCACGCGCCAGGTCATCGAGGCGGCACGTCGCGCAGGGGTGGCGCGCTTCGTGCTCGTGTCGTCGCCCTCGGTGGCCCATGCGGGAGACCCGCTCGTGGGTGCGCAGGCCGAGCCCGCCGACCCCGATCACGTCCGCGGGCACTACTCGCGCAGCAAGGCGATCGCTGAGGTGGAGGCGCTTGCCGCCGATGACGATCGCATGGTGATCACCGTCGTGCGACCCCACCTCGTCTGGGGACCCGGCGACACGCAACTGACCGAGCGCATCATCGACCGTGCGCGCTCGGGTCGGCTCGTCACGATCGGTACCGGCTCCGCGCTCATCGATACGACGTACATCGACAATGCCGGCACCGCCATGGCGGCTGCGGTTGACCGCGCCGCACTGCCGCAGGTGCGCGGCCGGGCCTTCGTTGTCTCCAACGGCGAGCCTCGGACCGTGAGCGAGATGCTCACCAGGATCGCCCTCGCCGCAGGAGCCCCCGGTCCGTCACGCAGCGTGCCCTTCCCGGTAGCCCGCATGGGCGGGCACGTGCTCGAGCGACTCTGGGAGCGCACCGGCCGCGAGGGGGAGCCCCCGGTCACCGCCTTCCTCGCGGAGCAGCTCGCGACGGCACACTGGTTTGACCAGCGCGAGACGCGTGCGGCATTGGCCTGGACCCCGTCGGTGAGCCTCGATGAGGGGTTCGCCCGACTGGCCCGTGCACTGGGCGGCGTGGCTCCGGTGACAGGGGCGGATCAAGGGCTATAAAGAGTGAGACCCCTGGAAGCATGAGTTCCAGGGGTCTCACTATGAATCGCGCCTGCCGGTCCCGTGAGGGGGATTCGGGGGCGTCGCCCCTCCTCCGGCACTCCCGTTGCCGGGGTGCCTCCGGTGCGGCTTGCGCCGCCTCGGCCG
>JBIIDD010000088.1:0-5323 GCA_044238565.1 Candidatus Nanopelagicales bacterium | reverse complement strand
CGTGCCGCGCCCCTCTTCACTCGACTGGGTCGGGCTCAGCAGGATCGGCTGAGGCGAGCACTCGGATCTGCTCCACGCTGATGTCGGAGTCGGCGTAGAGAAGCGCATGGTCGCGAGCCTCCTCGCGTGCGGCGGCCTCGGTCAGGCGTGCTGTCCCGATCCACCCGCAGGTGCACTCGGGCAGTATGTAGCGGCCATTGCGCGCCAGCGACACCTGGTGCTCCGGTGCGGGTATGGGATCGAGCACCCCGCCACCGTAGGCGACTGCGGTGACGTGGAAATGATGTGCCGCTGAATGCCGGGTGAACGCCCATCGGGCGCCGCGCACGGACGTCCCGTAGCGTGAAGCCCATGCCTCAGGTTGACCTCGTGGACACCGGATCTCCCTGGATCGTCTCCCGATCCCTGGTGATCGCCGCACCGGCCGATCGGATCTTCGGGATCCTCGCCGACCCTCGCCGTCACCCCGAATTCGATGGCTCTGGCTCTGTGCGGGGTGTCGTCTCCGGTCCGCAGCGGCTCTCCCTCGGCGCGAAGTTCGGCATGGACATGCGCCTGGGCGTGCCCTACCGCGTGAGCAGCCGCGTCAAGGAGTTCGAGGAGGGGCGACGCATCGCGTGGGCGCACATCGGTGGTCATCGGTGGCGCTATGAGCTCGAGCCTGTGGGCGACTCCACCACCAGGGTCACCGAGACCTTCGATGCGACGACCGCGCGCTCGGCTCGCGCCCTCAAGCTCATGGACGCCTATAACCGCAATGCGCGGGCTATCGAAGAGACCCTGCCGCGACTGGCGGCGCTGGCGGAGGGACAGGGGACGTGACGACCACGACCTATCAGGTGACCGGCATGACCTGCGATCACTGCGTGCGCGCCGTGACGACCGAGTTGGTGCTTCTGCCCGGGGTGCGCAGTGTCGACGTCGCGCTTGCCGATGGTGCGGTGACCGTGACGAGTGATGGCCCCCTGGATCTCGAGGAGATCCGGGAGGCCATCGACGAAGCGGGCTACGTGCTGGTCGACTAGCGACTGCTGGTCGACCAGCGCCTCAGCCGAAGCGCCCGGAGATGTAGTCCTCCGTGCGCGGATCGTGCGGGGCGGTGAAGATGCGCCGGGTCGGGCCGTACTCCACCAGGCGGCCGTGGCGCACGCCGTTGGCGTCGACGTCGGCGGTGAAGAAGGCCGTGCGCTCCGAGACGCGGGCCGCCTGCTGCATGTTGTGGGTCACGATGACGATCGTGTAGTCCTTGGCCAGCTCCTTCATGAGGTCCTCGATCTTCGCCGTGGCGATGGGATCGAGTGAGGCGCACGGCTCGTCCATGAGGATGACCTCGGGCTTGACGGCGATGCAGCGGGCGATGACGAGTCGCTGCTGCTGGCCGCCCGAGAGTGCGTAGGCGCTCTTCTTGAGATCGTCCTTGACCTCGTCCCAGAGGGCGGCTCGGGTGAGGCACTCCTCGACGAGGTCGTCCATGTTGACCTTCATGCCGTTGACCTTGGGGCCGTAGGCGACGTTCTCGTAGATCGACTTGGGGAAGACATTGGGCTTCTGGAAGACCATGCCGATACGGCGGCGCACCTCGATGGGATCGACCTCCGGGGCATAGATGTCGAACCCGTGGTAGGCGAGCAGTCCTTCGACGCGTGCGCCAGGGATGAGGTCGTTCATCCGGTTGAAGCTGCGAAGCAGGGTTGACTTGCCGCAGCCGGACGGTCCGATGAACGCGGTGATCTCGTTGCGGCCGATCTGCATCGTGACGTCACGCACGGCCTGGAAGTCGCCGTAGTAGACCTGCACGTTGGCCAGGTCGAAGACGATGTTGGAGACAGCCTCGGGGATCTCGGCGCCCTCGAGCACGGCGGAGACATCCATGCGACCGGTGTTGACCAGGTCGCTGGTGGACTGGGGGGCTTCGGGATCGTGGATTTCGCTCATCGTCCTACTCGTCTGGGTCGTCCCACTCATCATGTCACCAGCGCTTCTGGGTTCGGTTGCGGATCAGGATGGCGACGGCGTTCATCGCCAGGAGGATGACGAGGAGGAGCACGATCGTGGCCGAGGCCAGGATCTGGAACTCCTCGCGCGATTCCTTGGTCCAGTTGAAGATCTGGATGGGCAGGGTCGTGTAGGCGGAGAAGGGGCCGGTCGGATTGAAGGAGATGAAGGTGACCGCCCCGAGGAGCAGCAGGGGTGCCGCCTCTCCGATGGCCCGAGAGAGAGCCAGGATCGTGCCGGTCGCCATGCCGGGCACGGCGGCGGGCATGGTCTGGCGCCATGTCGTCTGCCACAGCGTCGCCCCGAGGGCGAGGGATCCATGGCGGATGTTCTGGGGTACGGCGCGCAGGGCTTCGCGCGTCGACACGATGATGACCGGGAGCACGAGTAGGGCGAGCGTGAGGCCCGCGGTGATGACTGACTGACCGAGGGAGAGCGCTCGAGCGAAGATCGCCAAGCCGAGGATGCCGTAGACGATCGAAGGCACTGCGGCGAGATTCTGGATGTTGACCTCAACGAATCGGGTGAATCGACTGGTCGGGTCGGCGTACTCCTCCATGTAGACCGCGCCGAGGAAGCCGACCGGTAGGGCGAAGAGCGCCGTGAAGGCGATGACCCAGAGCGTGCCGGTGATGGCTGACTGCGCTCCGGCTGTCTCCGGGCGGCGCAGGGACGGCATGTTCTCCCAGAGGGTGGGGGTCAGTCGCGGCCAGCCTTTGATCGTGACGTAGGTGAGAAGCACGATGAGGAAGATGATGCCCACGGCGAGGCAGAGGAAGAGGATCCAGCGGAAGGTCTTGTCGACGAGTGGCTGGCCCTTGCCCTCGAGATCGATGGGCGTGGCCGCGTCGGGGGATGTGAGCGTCGTTGTCACTGGTAGGCCTGCCGATACTTGCGGACCAGGCGGATGCTGATCATGTTCATGAAGAAGGTGATGACGAAGAGGAGCATGCCGACCGCGAAGATCGACTTGTACTCGATGCTGCCCGTCGAGACGTCGCCCGCGCCCGCTGCGGCGATGTACGACGTCATGGTCTGCATGCCCTCCAGCGGATTGAGGGTCATATTGGGCTGCAGGCCTGCGGCCACCGTGACGATCATCGTCTCCCCGATGGCACGGGAGATGCCGAGGACGAAGGCCGCGACGATGCCCGAGAGGGCGGCGGGGACGATCACGCGCAGGGCGACCTGTCTCTTCGTGGCGCCCAGGGCGTACGCACCGTCTCGCAGTCCCGCCGGGACGGCCGACATGGCGTCCTCGGAGAGGGAGGCGATCGTGGGAATGATCATGATGCCCATGACGATGCCGGCAGAGAGGGCGTTGAAGACCTGGATGCCGGGGAAGATCGGCTTGAGCACGACGGCGGTGATGAACTCGAGGGCGAAGAAGCCGAAGACGACCGTGGGGATGCCGGCAAGTACCTCGAGCGTCGGCTTGAGGATCTTGCGCGCCTTGGGCTTGGCGTACTCAGAGAGGTAGATCGCGCTGCCGAGGCCCAGGGGGATCGCGATGGTGATGGCGATCAACGTGATGACCATCGTGCCCAGGATGAGCGGCAGGACGCCGAACTGGCCGTCTGCGAAGAGCGGCGTCCAGGTTGTCGTGAAGAGGAACTCGGTCAGCGGGATCTCGGCGAAGAACTCCAGTGACGGGATGAGGAGCGAGACGATGATCCCGAAGGTGGTGAAGATCGAGACAGCGGCGGCGGCGAAGAGGATGCCGCGGATGACCTTCTCGCCGTAGCGCGGCTTCGTCTGCCGCAGGGGGTTGAGGCCCCCTGCGGCAGACTCCGCCACTGCGGTGCTCATGTGTTCAACCTATCCGGATGCTCGGGTCCCCTGATCAGGAGCCGGTCAGAGCGGCGTAGTCGGACTGGAGCTTGGCCTTCTGCTCCTCGTTGAGCGGGATGAAGAGCGCGTCCGCTGCGATCTGGGCGTCGTTGGCGACGAAGTAGTCGAAGAACGCCCTGACCTCGGGCTTGGCGAGGGCCTGCTTGGACGGGTAGATGAAGAGCATGCGTGAGAGCGGCGTGTAGGTGCCGTCCTGGGCCGTCTCCACGCTCGGTGCGACGCAGCCGGCGCCGCTGTCGATCTGCACGGCCGTGAGCTTGTCGGCGTTCTCCTCGAAGTAGGTGAAGCCGAAGTAGCCAAGGCCTCCCTGGGAGCCGCTCACGCCCTGGACGGTGATGTTGTCATCCTCGGTCGGGGTGTAGTCGGTGCGGCTCGCACCCTCCTCGCCGTTGATGGCGTCGGTGAAGTAGTCGAAGGTGCCGGAGTCGGTGCCCGCTCCGAAGAGCTCCAGCGGCACATCGGGGAAGTCGGGGCGGACCTGGTTCCAGTTGTTGACGGTGGATCCCGGTGCCCAGATCGCGCCGAGCTCCTCGACGGTGAGACACGTCGCCCAGGTGTTCTCCTTGTTGACGACCACGGTGAGCGCGTCGACGGCAACCTCGAGTCCGGCGTACTCGATGCCGGCAGCCTCGCAGGCCGCAGCTTCCTCTTCCTTGATGTTGCGCGAGGCGTCATTGGCATCGGTCTCGCCGCGGCAGAACTTCTCGAAGCCGCCTCCGGTGCCGGAGGAACCCACCGTGACCTGCACGCCTGGATTGGCAGCCATGAAGTCCTCGGCTGCGAGTGCGGTGAGGGGGTAGACGGTCGATGAGCCGTCGATGCGTACGGAGCCGGTCAGGTTGGGGTCGCCCGAGGCGCTGGAATCGCTGCTCGAGCCACCGCCGCAAGCGGCGAGCACGAGGGCGCTGGAGATGGCGAGTGCCGCGAGGGCGGCGGTGCGGGTGCGAGTCACCCTGGTCCTCCTGTGAGTCGATGACGGGACGTCACGAAACCTAGGAAGCCTGGATGACCCCTCAGCGGGGTGATGGTGAACGGAAGGTGAACTCAATGGGGCGGGCTGATGAATCCATCCTTCGAGACCGCGTGACGCTCGACGGCGAGCACGGTGGGCTCTTCCGCGTCCTCTGCGAAGTGGCGATGCACGACGAGGAATCCGCCGGGGGAGAGCTTGGGGTCGAGGTCGAAGGGGCCGATGATGCGCATCCCGGCGAGGGTCTCCACGAGCGCGGGCAGGAGGGGCCGGTGAGTGCAGACGACGAGGGGCCGGGGATCGAGGAGCAACTCGCGCATGCGCCGCACGGCGCGCTTGGGGCGCTCGTCGAAGGACTCCTCGCTCAATGCTGGCTCCAGCTGCACCTGGGCGTCGATGGACTTGGCATATCGGCGGACGGTCTCGAGGCAGCGGGTGGCATCGGAGGAGTGGACTTGCCCGATGCCGTACGCCGAGAGCATCGGCACGAGCGCCTTCGCCTGCGAG
>JBIIDD010000087.1:0-5329 GCA_044238565.1 Candidatus Nanopelagicales bacterium | reverse complement strand
ACGCCTTCGGACTCGGGGTGTCCGTGGCTGACCAAGCCCTGCGGCGACTCGAGGTGGAGGGGCGAGTGGTCTCGGGCGGCTTCCGACCGGGCACCGCGGGCACCGAGTGGTGCGATCGCGACGTGCTGCGGCGCACCCGTCGCCGCAGCGTCGCTGCACTGCGCGAGGACATGGAGCCGCTTCCCGCGGACACTCTCGTGGCCTTCCTGCCGGCATGGCAGGGGCTCACGGCTCCCGCCACAGGCACCGACGCCGTCTACGCCGCGATCGACTCCCTCGCCGGGTGCCCCCTGCCGGCGAGCCAGCTCGAGACCGCGATCCTTCCCGCGCGCGTGCGCGACTATGCGCCCGCGATGCTCGACGAGCTCCTCACCCGCGGCGAGATCGCGTGGTGGGGATCGGGTGCACTGCCCGGTGATGACGGATGGGTGTGCCTTGCGCCTGCCGACCTCGCACCCCTGCTCGTGTCGCCTCCCGCAGAGATCGATGGCGTACTCGAGCAGCGCATCGTCGATCTCCTCAGCGAGCGTGGAGCGCGCTTCCTGCGCGAGATCGCCGAGGAGCTCTCGCGCGACGCGCTCGTCCCGGAGATCGAGGTGGCCCAGGCGCTGCGCCGGCTCGCGTGGTCGGGTCATGCCACCAACGACACGTGGGAACCCCTGCGTCGAGGCGCCCCGCGCAAGCCCGCTCGGCCGGCGCGACTGCGTGCCCGCGGGCGTCGGCCGATACGTGAGCCGCTCGGCGGCCGCTGGGCGCTCGTCGTCGCCCCCGATCCCTCCCCGACGGCGCGTCATCTCGCCGCGGTGGAGGCACTGCTGCATCGCAATGGCATCGTCACACGCGAGTCCGTCGCCGCATCAGGTCTGCCCGGCGGCTTCTCCGCGGCGTACCGCATCCTCAGCGCCATGGAAGAGGCCGGTCGCTGCCGACGCGTCTATGCCCTTGAAGGCCAGGGGGCTGCGCAATTCGCTCTCCCGGGCGCCCTCGACATGCTGCGCGCGCTCACCCCCCGCAACGAGGCGCGCACTCTTGCGGCAGCCGACCCCGCGCAGCCGTACGGCGCGCTGCTGCCCTGGCCCGAGGCCGCGACGCGGCCCAGTCGCACAGCGGGCGCATGGGTGACGCTCGACGATCGCGGTCCGGTGCTCTACCTCGCTCGCGGTCGCCGCTCACTCATCACCTGGGAGAGCGATCCGGTCACACTGGCCCGGGCGACCGCGTCGTTGGCCCGCGCACTGACATCGGAGTCCGTCACCCTCCAGCGCATCGACGGGGTCGACGTGACCGGCGTGCCCGCCGACGATGGGCGCATCACAGCCCTGGGCGAAGCAGGATTCGCGCGCACGCCGAGCGGGCTGCGCCTGCGCCACTAGGGGACCGCCTCGGCTCCGCCCGAAAACGACGCTAAGAGTCTTGTTGGGGTCGATAACGGGCGGAGACGGTGCGCACGCATATGCTCGCGGTATGCGACTGCCAGGGCGGACCGACTACGCCCTGCGCGCAGCACTCGAGTTGGCAGCGTCCCCCGACGGCCCCATCACCACGGATGAGCTGTCGCAGCGTCAGGACATCCCCACCTCCTACCTCGGAGCGATCCTCGCCGAGCTGCGCAAGGCGGGCGTCGTGCGCGCCCGGCGCGGCCCCGACGGCGGCTGGACCCTCGCCCGACCGGCCGCCGACATCTCGCTGGCCGACGTGATTCGCGCGATCGACGGGGCTCTCACCAATGTGGCCGGCACCCGACCCGAGGATCTCCACTACACGGGGGCTGCCTCCGGGCTCCCCCAGGTGCTCATCGCCCTGCGCGCGGCCGAGCGACAGATCCTCGAGGCGGTGAGCCTCGCCGACGTGGTCGAGGCCCACCTCCCGGCTCGGGTGCGCAAGCTCACGGACGACCCTGCCGCCTGGCACTAGACCCGACTCGCCGACGCCCGACCTCGCTGGCACCCACTATGGCCTGTGCTATTGTCACCTAACACAGGTGACAATAGGGCCCATCCCAGGGGTCCCCACGGACGGAGACCCATGACCGGCCTCATCCTCATCGCGCTAGCAGGCTTCGGAGCGTCGTTCATCGACGGCGCCCTCGGCATGGGCTTCGGAGTCACTTCCACCACGCTGCTGCTCGCACTCGGCCTGTCCCCCGCACTCGCCTCCGCCTCGGTGCACCTCGCCAAACTCGGCACGGCTGCAGCGTCGGGCACGGCCCACGCGCGCTTTGGCAATGTCGATTGGGCCGGAGTACGCCGCATCGGCATTCCTGGTGCAGTGGGTGCCTTCATCGGCGCCACGGTGCTGTCGAACCTCTCCACCAAGGCGGCCCTGCCCTTCACCGGCACGCTGCTCTTCATCCTCGGCGTCTACATCGTCATTCGGTTCGTCCTGGGTCGCGCTCCGCGCCGCAAGCCCGGCACTCCGGGCAATCGCCTCATGATTCCGCTCGGGCTCGTCGGCGGCTTCGTCGACGCGACGGGCGGTGGAGGCTGGGGTCCGGTGACGACGCCTACACTCCTTGCCGATGGGCGCCTCACGCCCGCGCGCGTGGTCGGCACGGTCAATACGGCGGAGTTCATCGTCGCCCTCGCCGCCAGTCTCGGCTTCCTCTTGGGTCTCGGCATGGCCGGTATCGACTTCGGCATCGTCCTCGCGCTGCTCATCGGCGGGGTCATCGCCGCCCCTCTCGCCGCGTGGCTCGTGCGCTTCCTCAATCCGCGCATCCTGGGCGTGGTGGTCGGCTGCTTCATCCTGCTCCTCAATGCCCGCCTCATCCTCACGGCCGTCAACGCCGACCCGGTGGTGTGGTGGGCCGTGTACGCCGTCCTCGTGACAGCGAGCGCCGCCGCGATCACCTTCGTGGTGCGCACCGTGCGGCGGAAGCGCGAGGTCCCCGCTGAGGGGACAGAATCGGTGCATGCCTGAAGGCGACACCGTCTGGCTCGCGGCGCGACGCCTCGATGCCTGCCTCGGCGGCGCCACCCTGCAGTCCGCAGATCTGCGCGTGCCCAGCCTGGCCACCGTCGACCTAACGGGACGCACCGTGGAGTCCGTGCGGGCCTACGGCAAGCACCTGCTCTTCCGCCTGGGCAGCGATGTCAGCCTGCATACCCACTTCCGCATGGACGGCACCTGGCACCTCTACCGGCCCGGCAGACCCTGGAAGGGTGGTCCGGCATGGCAGGTGCGCGCGGTCCTCACCACGGATGAGTGGCAGGCCGTGGGCTATCGCCTCCCGGTCGTCGAACTCCTCGATGCGGCTGGTGAGCAGGCACTCCTCGGCCGCCTCGGACCCGACATCCTGGACGACGACGTCGCCATCGACTCCATCGTCGACGCACTCCTCGCTCAGCCCGACCGCGCCATCGGGGATGCGCTGCTCGATCAGTCGATCGTCGCCGGCTTCGGACTCATCTACGTCAGTGAGACGCTCTTCCTCCGCGGCATACCACCGCAGACGCCCATCGCCTCGATCCCCGATCTCACCGCCCTACTCGATTCGGGGCGCCGGCTCATGCGGGCCAACCGCACCCGCGGGGCGCAGGCATCGACGGGCAACGTGCGCGAGCAGCATTACGTTTACGGTCGAGCGGGGCGGCCGTGCCTGCGCTGCGGGACGCGGATTGCCTACGGGAAGCAACGAAGCGGCCGATACGAGCGCGACGCCTACTGGTGTCCCCACTGCCAGCCGGCGGTCCTCACGGACTAGGCAGCGCGGATGACGGGTGCGCCCTCGGTCACGGCGATGTCGCCGGCGACAGAGGACAGGAGCACCGACAGCGGGACCCCGAGGGCACCGCAGATCGCGATGAGCATCTCCGACGAGGCTTCCTTCTCGCCGCGCTCGACCTCGGAGAGGTAGCCCAGGGAGACGGATGCGGCGGCCGAGACGTCACGAAGAGTGCGTCCCTGCAGTTGGCGGACACGACGCAGTTCAGCGCCGAGGACCTCGCGAAACACGATCACGGCTCCACGCTACCCGCACCGACCGACGATCGCCCGTCATCACCGGTCTCGGCGAGGACTCGACCGAGCAGAGCTAGGGCGGCCTCGACCGCATGGCGGCGTACGCCCTCACGATCCTGGCCCTCGCAGGCGAAGCCAGCGACAACCTCGACATCGGGGCCGGCGACGGCCACGAACCCCCGGCCCGGAGCGATCGGGCCCGTCAGCAGACCCCCCGGATCAGGGTCCGGGCCGGCCGATCCGGTGGTCGAGACCGCATAGTCACTGCCCAGGAGACGCCGGACGCCCACCGCCATCTGCACCGCCACGGCCGGATCCACGGCGCCCTGGCGCTCGAGCACATCAGGATCGACACCCAGGACCCCGGCCTTGATCGCGACGGCGTAGGCCACGACCCCGCCGCGGACGACCGCGGAGGATCCGGGCACCGATGTGAGCTCGGCGCAGACGAGGCCACCGGTGAGACTCTCCGCGGTCGCGACGGTGGATGCCCGCGCCACGAGCGTGGCGACGACGCCAGCCGCGGGCGTGGCCATCACGACGCAGACCTCGACAGTCGCCACGCTCGCACGGCGTAATCGATGCCCGTGACGACGGTGAGCACGACGGCGATCGTCATCGCGACGACTCGGAAGGGATCAGCCCAGGCGTCGAGCGGGGCGAGATAGAGCGCGATCGCGACCACCTGGGCGACCGTCTTGGCCTTGCCGCCGCGCGAAGCAGGGATGACGCCGTGGCGGATAACGACGAAGCGGAGTGCGGTCACAGCGATTTCGCGGGCAAGGATCACGAGAGTGACCCACCAGGGCAGGTCCCCCAGGAGCGAGAGCCCGATGAGCGCGACTCCGGTAAGCGCCTTGTCAGCCACAGGATCTGCGATCTTGCCCAGGGTGGTCACGGTGCCGCTGCGACGCGCGATCTCCCCGTCGGCGAGGTCCGTGAGAGCCGCGACGACGAAGACCGCGGTGGCGGCCCACCGCAGCGCGGGATCAAGCCCGTCGTCGGCGAGCAGCAGCACAGCGAGCACGGGCACCAGCAGGAGCCGGATGAGCGTGAGGAGATTGGGCAGGGTTGCCCACCGCGAGGTGCCTATGGGATCGCCCGCGTGGTCAGGCACTCCGGCGAGACCGTGTGGCTCGCCGGCGCCCTCGATCTTCATCGGGCCACCGCGACCAGGTCGAAACCGTCGATGTCGGTGACCGTGGCACGCACGACCTCGCCTACCGCGTACGACTCATCGAGAAGTGTCGCCGCATCATCAGGGCCCTGGTGCGCCGCGCGCGCCAACCCCGGCTCCTCGACGAGAAGCTCGACCTCTTCGCCGACCCGCACCTGGGCACGCTCGAGCATGAGTTCATCGACCAGTTGG
>JBIIDD010000085.1:0-5344 GCA_044238565.1 Candidatus Nanopelagicales bacterium | reverse complement strand
TCCACTCGACGGTGACGCCGTGCAGGTGCAGTGGAGCCGCATCTGCGGGCGAGGCCCCTGGCGATGGACCTTCCTCATCGGATTCAGCGCCCTCGTGGTCATCACGGTCTCGGCTGCCGTCGCAGCCACCCTGGCCGACCCCGGCCTGCTCACGGTCATGCTCAGTATCGTCATCGGACTGCCGCTCGTGGCTCTCCTCGCGCGGGCGTGGGTGGCCGGGACCTACGTGAGCGACCGGGGCATCAAGATCTCGGGGGTCCTCACCACGGTGGTCATCCCCTGGGGTGCCATTCATGCCATCGACTCCGCCACCGGTTCGCGACTGCTCGGCCTGCCGCTGCGCGCTCCTGGCAAGCGGATGGAGGTCGCCTGGTCCGACACCGTCACCTCCACGCACGTGGAGACAGCTTCGCCGGATCTCTGGCTGCGTCCCGCGGCCTTCGATGCCGCACGCGATCGCCTCCTCACCTGGCTGCGCGAGACGCGCTAGTCCGGCTGGCCCGGCCAGAGGCGCCTGGCCTCGCGCATAGCCGCACGTGCGCGTCGACGGTCGCGCGCCGCATCCTGGGCGAGGCCGAAGCGGTACCAGGATGCCCAATCCTCCGGTCGCTCCTCCACGCGCTCGCGCTCCGCAGCGAGGAAACGCTGGGCATCCTCCGGCAGGATCCGCCCTGACGGCGTGCGCGCGAAGTCATCGACCGGGAGGTCCCCTGCGGCAGCGAGCTGAGCACCCATCTCCTGCATGGCGTATCCGAAGGCGATCTCGCGCCACACCACCCAGGCACCGACGACGGGCAACGCGAAGACCGCGACCCCCAGGAGTACGCCGGTGGGCTCACCGGAGGTGACCAGTGCCCACCCTCGGACGCCGGCCAGGATCAGGTATGCCGCCACGGCTGCGGCGAGCAGCCAGGCCCAGCGTCTCGGCGTCATGGATGCTGCGAACTCATCGATCGAGCAGGGCCTCGAGGCCCACGGTGAGCCCCGGTCGAGTGGCGGCGGCCCGCACTGCGAGAAGCACACCCGGCATGAAGGACATCCGATCCAGCGAGTCGTGACGCAGGGTGAGCACCTCGCCCGGATTGCCGAGGAGCACCTCCTCATGGGCGACGTAGCCGCGCACACGCACCGCGTGAACGCGAACCCCGGAGACATCTGCGCCTCGGGCACCCTCGCGACCGCGATCCGTCGCATCCGGCGCAGGCGCAGTGCCGGCCTGACGTCGCGCCTCGGCGATCGCCTCGGCGGTATGGGTCGCCGTACCCGAAGGCGCGTCGAGCTTGTCGGGATGGTGCATCTCGATGACCTCGACGGACTCGAAGTAGGGGGCGGCCTCCCGGGCGAAGCGCATGAGCAGCACGGCACCCAGGGCGAAGTTGGGGGCGATGACGACACCCACTCCGGGATGCGCGTCAACGAGGCGCTGCACTTCGGCGAGCCGCTCCTCGCCGAAGCCCGTTGTGCCGACGACGACGTGGATGCCCTGGTCGATGCAGTGCTGCAGCGTCCCCATGACGGCATCCGGGGTGGTGAAATCCACCGCGACCTGGACCCCGGATGCTTCCAGCCGCGTCAGGGGATCGCCGATGTCGACGGCCGCGGCGAGGTGGAGATCGTCCGCCGCGTCAACGGCCCGGACGACCTCGGAACCCATGCGGCCAGCGGCGCCGACCACCCCGACCTCGATCACCCCACCAGCCTAGTGGGGCGGCGATGACCCTCCGGAGGTGCAACACGAGCCGCAGCCCTCCATGATGGCCCGATGCGCATCAACGTCCCTGCCCTCGCCCTCGCCTCCTCCGGCGCCCTCGTCGCCGGCCTGCTCGTGGGCTCCGCGGCTCCCGCCGCGGCCGAGCCGCGCACGACCGTGCCGCTGCCGACCATCACGCTGATTCCCGGAGGCACCATCTTCACCGGGGCACTGCAGGACCTTGCGCCCCGCGGCTACCTCGAGCGCGAATTCACGGTCGCCGTCACCGATCCCCATGTCTACTCCTACGTCGGCGACACGACGCAGACGACCGTTGCCACCGCGCCAGTGGGTGACTACCGCAGCCGCTTCATCGTGCGCATGCCCTCGAACCCGTCGAAGTTCAACGGTCGCGTCCTCGTCGAGATGATGAACACCACCGCAACCGTCGATCTCGATATCGCCTGGCAGCAGGGACACGACTACCTCATCCGCGACGGCTGGGCCTATGTCGGCGTGACGGTGCAGCAGACGGGCCTCCGCGCCCTGTCCGGATTCAAGCGCCAGGCCGATCGCTACAAGGGTCTCGGACTCAATCTGATGACCCCCGATGCGGCCAGTGACCTGACCAATGGCATGCGCGATCCATCGATCGCCTGGGATCTCACGTCGCAGGTGGGAGCGCTCTTCGCCCGAGGCGGCGCGACGAGTCCACTCGATGGCTACGACGTGGATTCGGTCTATCTCACCGGCCAGTCGCAGATGGCGGGCTATGCCGTCACCTACGTCAACGCCATCCACCCGCGCCACCAGGTCTTCGACGGATTCCTCGTGGCCTATCGCGGTACCCGCGCGACCAATCTCCAGTACGCCGCCCCCGTGGACGGGGCCGTGCCCTCGACGAGCGGATCCGAATCCCAGCGTCGACTCTCAGGCGGCGGCACACCGGTGATCAATCTCCAGACCGAGACCGATCCACCTGGATTCCCCTCTGGCCAGGACGCCGCTGTCTGGCGTAAGGACGCCGATGAGCCCACCGATCGCTTCCGCCTCTGGGAGGTTGCTGGCTCATCCCACAACGACCGTCACGGCGCCGAGCAGGCTCTCGGGGTCCTGACGCGTGACTTCGGCCTCAGCTTCGCACCGGCGTGCGACTGGAAGGGCGCCATGGGAGTCAACGACTTCCCCATGCGCTTCGCCTGGCACAGCGCGCTGGACAAGCTCGCGACCTGGCACGAGGTCGGCACCGCGCCCGCGAGCGTCAAGCGCATCATCCGCGCCGAAGGGGATGTCTCCCGCGATAGCCGCGGAAACGCGCGCGGGGGCTTGCGCCTGTCGAGGATCGACGTGCCTGTCGCCACGTACGGGCCCTTCAGCACCGGGGGGCTCTTCTGCAATCTCACGGGATGGCAGAAGCCCTTCAGCCGCGCAACGATCCAGCGCCTCTACCCGACGACAGCGGACTACGTGAGCAAGGTGCGCACGGCCGCACAGGCCGACGTTGTCGCGGGCATCCTGCTGGCCGAGGATGCGGCAACCCTCGTCAAGCTGGCAGCACGCGGCCCAGCAGCCGAGGGCAGGACGATCAAGAGCTACTGAGGCTCAGGCGGGCAGCTCGTCAAAGGGCCCGATGGCGGCGTACGTCGGGGGCTCGGTAAGGAGCTCCTTGGCCAGTGCTCCGATGTCATCCGGTGTCACCGCGTCGATGCGCGCGACGATGTCGTCGATGGACGGGATCTCTCCGTAGAGGAGCTCGCCCTTGGCGATGCGGCTCATGCGGGATCCTGCATCCTCCTGGCCCAGGACCACGCTGCCCCGTAGCTGACCACGACCTCGACGCACCTCATCGTCGCCGAGCCCGCGCTCCGCCACATCGGCAATGACCTCATGGGTCACATCCAGCACGTCGCGGACCTTGTCGGGAAGGCAGCCGACGTAGACACCGGTGTAGCCCGTGTCGGCGAAACTCGAGACGAAGGAGTAGACGGAGTAGGCGAGTCCGCGCTCCTCGCGCACGCTCTGGAAGAGCCGACTGGACATGCCGCCTCCGAGCGCGGCATTGAGCACGCCAAGGGCATACCGGCGATCGTCCGTGCGACGGATGCCACCCAGGCCGAGCACCAGGTGCGCCTGCTCGGACGGGCGGTGCGTGACCGCCCGACTGCCGCGCCCCGGTGCTGCGGGAGCGCGTCGAGTGGCGGGCCGCGTCACGGGCTCGCCGGGGTCGACCGCCCCGTGGAATGCCTCCGTCACCCGGGCCACCACCTCGTCGTGATCCACCGCTCCGGCAGCGGCGACGACCATCCGGGGAGCGATGTAGTGGCGGCGATAGAAGCTGCGAATGCCCTGGGGAGTGAGGGCCTCCAGCGACTCCTGCGTCCCGAGGATCGGCCGGCCAAGAGGACCGTCGCCGTAATGGGTGCGCATGTAGAGGTCGTGCACGGTGTCGCCGGGATCGTCCTCGTTCATGGCGATTTCCTCGAGGATCACCTCGCGCTCGCCCTCGATGTCCACTGAGTCGAGCCTGCCGTGGAGGACAACGTCGCACACGGTGTCGACCGCCAGGTCGGTGTCATCGTCGAGGACACGCGCGTAGTAGCAGGTGTATTCCTTCGTCGTGAAGGCATTCATCTCGCCGCCCACGGCCTCGATCGGTGCCGTGATCTCCCAGGCACTTCGCGAGCGAGTCCCCTTGAAGAGCAGATGCTCGAGGAAGTGCGCGGCACCGGTCTGGCGTGGGGTCTCATCACGAGACCCCACGCCGATCCAAGCTCCGAAGGAGACCGAGCGCACTCCGGGCACGGACTCCGTCACGACGCGCAGGCCGTTGGGCAGTGTCGTGCGCCGCACGACCGCGCCGTCGGCGCCCTCGAGGAGGGTGCGCGTCCGGGCCCTGCGCGCGGTCATCCGAGGACTACTCGCCCTCGGACGATTCGGTGTCGCCGCCCTCGACCACGGGGATGAGCGAGAGCTTGCCGCGCGGGTCGACCTCCTTGATCTCGACCTGCACCTTGTCGCCCACCTTGAGGACCTCCTCGACGTTCTCGAGGCGCTTCTTGCCAGGAGCGAGCTTCTTGACCTCCGAGATGTGCAGGAGGCCGTCGCGGCCGGGCATGAGCGACACGAAGGCGCCGAAGTTGGTCGTCTTCACGACCGTGCCGAGGTAGCGCTCGCCGACCTCCGGCATCGTCGGGTTGGCGATGGCGTTGATCTTGGCGCGCGCGGCCTCTGCGGCAGCCCCATCCGAGGCACCGATGAAGATGGTGCCGTCGTCCTCGATCGTGATGTCGGCGCCCGTGTCCTCCTGGATCTGGTTGATGATCTTGCCCTTGGGCCCGATCACCTCGCCGATCTTGTCGACCGGGATGTTGACCGTAATGATCCGCGGCGCGTAGAGCGACATGTCGCCGGGCGCATCGATGGCCTCGGACATGACGTCGAGAATCGTCAGCCGCGCCTCGCGCGCCTGGTCGAGGGCACCGGCCAGCACAGACGCCGGGATGCCATCGAGCTTCGTGTCGAGCTGCAGCGCCGTGACGAAGTCCTTGGTGCCCGCGACCTTGAAGTCCATGTCGCCAAAGGCATCCTCGGCACCGAGGATGTCGGTGATCGCGACGTACTCCGTCTTGCCGTCGACCTCGCCACTGATGAGGC
>JBIIDD010000086.1:0-5344 GCA_044238565.1 Candidatus Nanopelagicales bacterium | reverse complement strand
GGCATCGGTGTTGAGCACCTCCACCGTGCGCCCGCCGTAGATCGTGATGACATCGCCGGGTCGCTGCGCATGGCCACCGGGCATGTTCTCCACGGTGGGGATCCAGCCGACGACCTTGACCTTGAGCTTCAACTGCGCGATAGCGCTGACCGCGGCGATGACCGCGGCGGCCCCGCCCATGTCGCACTTCATCGTCTCCATCGCCTTCGGTGGCTTGAGGGAGAGGCCGCCGGAGTCGAAGGTGACGCCCTTGCCGATGAGGGCGATGGAGCGCTTCGCGCCCTTCGGGGCGTACTCCAGGCGGATGAGGCGCGGCGGATTCGCCGAGCCCTGACCGACGGCGAGGATCCCGCCGAACTCATCGCGTGCGAGAGCTTCCTCGTCCCAGACCTCCACGCGCACAGGCAACTTGCGCACGGATTCGATGGCCTGCTGGGCGATCTCCTCGGGCGGAAGTGCTGATGGGGGAGTGTTGACGAGATCGCGCGCGTAGTTGACGGCTGCAGCGATGACCTCAGCTCGGGCGAGTGCTGCGGCCTGGTCCTTGGCCTTGGGATCGCCGGTGAGCACGATCTTCTGGACCGGAGCCGGCTGGCTGGCGGCGCTGGCACCCCGGAACGAGTGGAACGCGTAGTTGCCGAGCAGGGCACCTTCGGCGATCGCCTCGATACGCGGCCCGTCGGGAGCGGTCACGACGATGCCGACCGAGGTGGTCCCGGCCAGGCTGCGCAGGGCGGCCCCCGCCGTACGACGGACCTTCTCGTAGTCGAGGATCCGCGCGTCACCCAGGCCGACGGCCACGATCATGCGTGCCTTGACGAGCCCGGTGCCCGGGATCCGCGTGATCTCGCCGAGCTTGCCCGTGGCGCCGAGGGCCTCGAGGGACTTCTCCAGGGAGACGCGCACGGCATCGGGCAGGGCCGGTGGGCCTTCGACGTGCTTCTTGCCCTCGTCGGTGATGCCCACGATCAGGGCGTCGACGTCCAGGGTGGTCACGGGCGCGGAGGTGAGTGCGATGCTCGTCATGGGCGACGACCCTAGGCCATCGCGCCACGACTCGGTGGGCAATGCCCGGGGAGCGACGGGGCGGGGCCGCTAAGGTCCCACGCTATGGCCGCACACAGTGAACCCGCGCGTCCGACCGACGAGGTGCCGACCGGACTCGTGCGCAACCTCGGCCTCTTCGGTGCCATCGCCGTGTCGCTCGCCGTCGTGGGCCCGAGCATGTCGGTGAGCCTGAATCCCCAGGCGATGGCGGAGCAGGTCGGCGGTGCCGTACCTCTCGTCTACGTCATGGCGCTCGTGCCACTGGCCACCATCGCCATCGCCTTCATCGTCCTCACGCGGCGCCATGGCGTGGCGGGATCGCTTTACACGCTCGTCGGCCTCGAGCTCGGGCCGCGCGCCGGGGCCATCTCGGGCCTGTGGTTGCTGTCGGCCTACTGCACGTTCACGGCGCTCACCTCAGCCTCCTTCGGCATCTTCACCGCGAGCTTCATCGGGGCGCTCACGGGAATCACCGTGTCGGCGCCCGCCACCTTCGCTCTCATGGCTGTCGGCCTGGCTACGGCGCTCTTCTTCTCGATCCGGCCTGCGCGCCGGGCGGGGCACCTGCTGCTGGGCATGGAGGGCGTCACGATGACGCTCATCACCGTGACGGTCATCCTCACGCTCGTTGCTCTCCTGACCACAGGCGGTCCGCAGGGTCAGACGGTGGACTTCTCGGAGTTCAGCCTCACGGGTGTGTCCACCGGCGCGTTGGGCCTAGCACTCACGTTTGCGATCCTGTCGACCGCGGGATTCGAGGGTGCTGCGGCCGCGGGGGAGGAGACGCGCAATCCCACGCGCAATGTCCCTCTGGCAATCCTCGCCACCGCCATCCTCGTCAATGTCTTCTACATCATTGTCACGTCTGTCGGCGTGTGGTCCTTCGGCACGTCCTCCAGTGAGATGCAGGCCTTCATCAACAGCGCATCGCTGCCGGGGGACATGGCTGACACGTACGTCTCGACCGGACTCGGTGATCTCATCACCCTGGGTGGAGCGGTCAGCTCACTCGCCTGCATGATCGCCGCGCAGATCGCCGGCGGACGCATCATGTTCGCCTTCGGTCGCGACGGAGTGCTCCCCGAGCGCCTCGGCGTGCTCTCACGCAGGTGGTCGACACCGGTGCTCGGGAGCGTCATCACCGCTGTGATTGGCGCGGTCATCGTCGTACTGTCGATGATCCCGACGGCGGCGGTGCCCTTCTCGGTCTTCGAGCTCACCAGCGACTATGCCGGGGTCCTCATCGTGTCGGCCTACGGCGCCGCATGCGTGGCCGCGGCCGTCGTGCTCTGGCGCCGGGGTGGCCGGGCGCGCCTGGGAGCCCTCATCCCCCTTGCGGGCGTCCTCATCGTCCTCATCGTCATGTACTTCTCGCTCTTCCCGCTGCCCACCGGCTGGGAACTCGTCGCTCCGGTCGCGGGCGTGACCACCATCATCGTCATGGCGATCGTCGGGCTCACGGTCAGCGGACGTGCGAAGGCACGAACGGGGGCTTCGTCACCGTGAAGCGCGCCTGACGGCCACGGACGTCCACGACCACCTCGTCGCCTTCGCTGATTGAGGGATCCAGGAGAGCAAGCCCGATGCCCTGCTTGAGCGTCGGTGAGAATGTGCCACTCGTCGTCTCCCCGACTTCGACTCCGTCTGCAGTCAGCACCTGCATACCGGGACGGGGGATGGCACGCTCCGCAGCGATCAGGCCGCGTAGTCGTCTGCTCGGTCCGGATGCGCGCTCGGCCACGAGTGCATCGCGCCCGGCGAAGGCAGGCTTGTCCCAGCCCACCGCCCACACCAGGCCCGCCTGCACGGGCGTGATGTCGGGGGAGAGCTCGTGACCGTGCAGGGGGTATCCCATCTCCGTGCGCAGGGTGTCGCGGGCGCCGAGGCCCGCGGGCGTTGCGCCGGCATCGACCACGGCGTCCCAGAGATCGGTGACGATGGAAGCAGGCGCCAGGATCTCGTAGCCGCGCTCACCGGTGTAGCCCGTGCGGCACACCACGACGGGGTGATCGCGCCATGTCGACCGCACGAAGCTCATGTAGTCGTGGCCCGCGGGGAGTCCGATCGCCTCGAGGAGTGCATCGCTGCGCGGCCCCTGGACCGCGAGGATGCCGTAGTCCTCGCGCTTGTCCGTCACGGTGACGCCCGTGCCTGCTGCGGCTGCCGCGAGTGCGGCAACGACGGCATCGGAGTTGCTCGCATTCGGGACGATGAAGGCGTGAGCATCATCGATGCGGTAGACGATGAGATCGTCGATGACGCCACCGGAGTCATCGCAGAGCAGGTTGTACTGCGCCTGACCGGGGCCGATGCGCGCGAGGTCGTTCGCGACGACCGAATTGAGCCAAGCGATTGCGTCAGGCCCGACCACCTCGGTGTAGCCCATGTGCGAGACGTCGAAGACGCCGACATCTTCGCGCACGGCGGTGTGCTCAGCGACGGTGCCGGCGTACTCGATCGGCATGTCCCAGCCGCCGAAGTCGGCCATCTTGGCGCCGCGATCGGTGTGTCGGGAGTGCAGCGGAGTCTGGCGCAGGGTCATGCGCTGACGCTAGCGCCCACCGCCAGCACGCCGAGGGTCACCGTCGTCGCCGTTTCGAGGGCGGCGCCGAGGACGTCTCCCGTCACCCCGCCCAACCTGCGCACCGCGCGCATGACCAGGGTCAGCGCGACGACCAGCCCGACGGCGACCGCGAGCGGAGGGAGCCAGTAGCCGCCACCGCTCCAGACGGATGCGGCGAGCGACGCCACGAGGATCGAGACGACCCAGGCGAGCGCTGCCATGCGCGGCACCGTCCCGGCGACCAGTGCGCCGAGTCCCTCGGGTCGGGCTGCGGGGATCCCGCGCGCGCAGGCGACGACGACAGCAACTCGGCCGGCGACGACGGCGATGACGGCGGCGAGCGCACCCCATCCTGCTTCGATGGTGACGGCGAGGGCTGTCACCTGCACGAGAAGCACGAGCACGAGTGTCACGACACCGAAGGGTCCGACGTCGCCGCGTCGGGCGATCTCCAGTGCGTCGTTCGCGGGCTTGCCGCTGCCGAGCGCATCGGCGGTGTCGGCGATGCCGTCCAGGTGCAGTGCCCGGGTGAGATAGGCGAGCAGCGCCACGGCCAGGACGGCCGCGAGCAGCGCGCCAAGGATGGACGGCACGAGTGCGTGCACGACGACGACCACCAGTGCAGCGAGTGCTCCCAGCACCAAGCCGACGAGGGGCGACAGGAGGATGGCATTGCGTGCCAGGCGGCGATCGACGTCGCCGATGGCGCCGACGGGGATCACGGTGAGGAGCCCGAAGGACAGGCGCAGCCCCCTCACTCTGCTGGCTCCTCGGCGGTGCTGACGCCGGCCTCCTCGAAGGTGAGCATCTCGCTGAGGGCGGCCGCCGCTGAGGCGACCAGGGGGATAGTGAGGAGTGCGCCCGTGCCCTCGCCGAGACGCATCTGCAGGTCGAGCAGGGGAGTGAGATCGAGTCGACCGAGGGCCGCGGAGTGCGCTGGCTCCGTCGACCGGTGCCCGGCCTGCCACCAGTCGCGCGACTTGTAGGCCACGCGGTGGGCAATGAGAGCTGCGGCGGAGATGACGGTGCCATCGATGATCACCGGGGTACGCCGTGCCGCTGCGCCGAGGAGTAGTCCCACCATGGTGGCGAGATCGGGGCCACCGATCGTCGCGAGCAACTCGATGGGGGTGCCCTTGTGCGGCTTGCCGCGACGCATGGCATCGCGCACCGCGGCTGCCTTGCGCATCCATGTGGCGTCGTCGATCCCGGTGCCTCGACCCACGACTGACAGGAGGTCGGCGGGGGCGAGGAGTCCGGTGATGGCTGCCGCAGCGGTGGTGTTGCCAATGCCCATGTCACCGACGATGAGCAGGTCGGCTCCCGCATCGATCTCCTCATCGGCGAGCGCGACCCCGAGGCTGAATGCGCGCCTCGCTTCATCGAGCGTCATCGCATCCTCGCGGTCGATGGAACCGCTGGCGCGGCGGATGCGGCCCGCGGCCACGCGCGGATCGAGGTCGTCGGCGTAGTCCGGGGCAGCGTCCACGCAGACATCGACCACGCGCACGTGGGCGCCCACCTGGCGCGCCAGCGCATTGGCGGCAGCGCGCTCGGCGAGGAAGGTGCGCACCATCTGCGCGGTCACCTCGGGCGGATAGGCGGAGGTGCGGGCTGTCCGAGCGACACCGTGGTCACCGGCGACGATGAGCAGCACGGGTCGCCGGGGTGGTGCCGGCGGGCACTCGCCCCGCACCGAGGCCCACCAGGTGCCGAGATCCTCGAGGCGTCCCA